>CAMVYG010000180.1 GCA_947171615.1 uncultured Clostridia bacterium | reverse complement strand
TCACTTCTCCAATATAGGGTAGCTGCGCCTTCAATGTATTTTCTCTGCTTCCGGCCGGAAAGAAAACCAAATTCTCCCCGGTCTTACAGCCGGAAACCCGGAGAATTTCATCTGTTCCATACTTTTCAGTCACATCACCGGTGATCTGGATCGTGGAAATTTTGAACAGCAAAAATATGGCAAGCAAAACGGTAACCGTCGTCATAAACAGTACGGTAAAGAATAGCATTGCCCGCCTGACTCCCGGCCGTACCGGCGGCTTCTTCCCCCGCTTTTTGGAGGAGGGAGAGGGTCTTCGCTCTGGCTGAGGCTGCCTGCGGGGACGGGAAGAGCTTGTCCTCCCCGGTTCCGGAAATCTCCGGCGGTTTTGCATATCCCATTCCGGAATCTCCCAGTCAGGCGGCGGCCGCCGAACCGGGCGGGCAGGTCTCCGCTCCTCCCGCGGGCGGAAGGAGCGATCTTCCCGCACCGGGCGGGGCTCTCTGGGCGCTATAGGCGCGCTGTGGGAATTTGAGCTGATATCCTCAAAATCCATTTCCCATATGCCGCCTTTTCTATCTCTCTTTGCCACAGGCCCCGCCTCCTTTCCAAAGCTTTTTTGTTCCAAATAAATTTTAACTGTCTGTTTCCCAGATCCTGGCTCCCAAATCCGCCAGCTTTCCGGCGATATCCTCATAGCCCCGCCGGATATATTCCGTACCGCTGACCTCAGTTCTTCCATAGGCGGCCAGCCCGGCTACCACCAAAGCCGCGCCACCCCGAAGATCCGCCGCCTGTACCGGCGCTCCGGTCAGCTTCTCCACGCCTTCTACAACGGCCACCTTTCCCTCTACCTTAATATTCGCCCCTAATCTTTGCAATTCGGAAGAATGTTTATAGCGGTTCTCGAATATGTTTTCTACAAAGATGCTGGTTCCCTTCCCCACAGCCGCCATGCTCATCACCACCGGCTGCGCATCTGTGGGAAAGCCGGGATAGGGCATGGTTCTGATATGTTTTACAGCGCTCAGTCTCCGGGGAGCAATAATACTTAAGGCCCCGCCCAGCTGACGTACCTGACAGCCGGATTCCTCAAAGGGAGAAAGCATGGGAAGAATGTGGGTATTTTCCACTCCCTTCAACGTGACGCAGCCGCCGGTGACCGCCGCAGCTGCCATGTAGGTAGCGGATACGATGCGATCGGGCATGACCCGGTGTTCGCAGCCGTACAGCTCTTTTACCCCATCAATGATCACACAGCTTTCTCCGGCTCCGTAGATCCTGCCGCCGCATCGATTCAGAAAAGCGGCAAGATCACTGATCTCCGGCTCTCTGGCAGCGTTGGCGATCACTGTGGTTCCTTCTGAGCAAACGGCAGCCAGCATCACATTCTCTGTGGCGCCCACACTGGGAAATGCCAGAGATACATAAGCGCCCCGCACTCCATGAGGCGCTCGGCAGTTCAGGCAGCCGCCGGATTCCCTGATCTCCACTCCCAGCTTTTCCAGGGCGGAAAGGTGGAGATCAATGGGCCGGGGGCCAAGCTCGCAGCCACCCGGAAAACAGAGACGGGCTTCGCCGCATCGTGATACGATAGCGCCCAAAAACACAATGGACGAGCGCATGCCCCGCATTAAATCGTGGGGGATCTCGCACTCGGATACAGCGCTGTCCACCGTGAGAGTATCTCCCTCCCGGACACAGCGGCAGCCCAAATGCTCCAGAATATGCACGGCGGTATCCACATCGGTCAGATTCGGGCAGTTGTGCAGCACAGTCTGCCCTTTGCAGAGCACAGAGGCCGCAAGCAGCGGAAGCGTGCTGTTTTTCGCTCCCTGAACGTCGATCTCCCCGCTGAGCTCAGCGGGGCCGTCAATAATGATCATAGGGAACACCTCGTTATGTTTAGAGCCTACCTCAAAATCACAAACGTACAGCTTACCTGTTTTTCAGGATAGACTCTTGGTTGATACCATCTTATGAAGTGTTCCGAAATCGGTGAAAGGAAATTACCCCTCCGCTGCGGATTTTATGACCTGATAGATCCTTTCGTTCGCATCTAAAATCTCCATTTTCCCTGCGTTTTTCCCCAGAGAGGCAAGCCGCTCCGGGTCGCTTAATATTTTTTGCACCTTTTTCCACAGGGCTTCCCCGGACAAGTCCTTCTCTTCAATAATTTCCGCCGCGCCCCGGCGCACCAGCGCCATAGCATTGTGATACTGGTGGTTTTCCGCCACATTGGGAGAAGGGATCAAAATAGAGGCCTTGCCCTTCGCTTCGATCTCCGTCAATGTCATGGCGCCCGCCCTGCCGATCACCAGATCGGCGGCGGCCAGGCACTGCGGCATATTATCGATATACTCAAGCAGCCTGATCTGTGGATTCTTCCCGGGCTCCAGCCCAAGGGCCCGTACCTCGTCCAAAAATTTTTCATCGTGCTGCCCATAGCCATGAATATGCTGGTATTCTCCCAGCCTGGCGCTTTCCGCCAGCATATAGGCCGCCGCTTTGTTTAAAGCGGAAGCCCCAAGACTTCCGCCAAAGGAAAGCACTACCGGCCTGTCGTCCAGTCCCAGGGCTTTCCGGGAGGCTTCCCGCTCAGCTGCAAGCACCTCTCCCCGCACCGGATTTCCCGTTACAGTGCAGGAAACGGAATCGGAAAAATACTTTCTGGCGTCCGGCACTGCCAGCATCACGGTTTTGACTCTGTGGGCCAGCGCCTTTGTGGTCACGCCCGGATAGGCGTTGGATTCATGGATCACACAGGGAATTCCCAGCTTTGCAGCCTCCCGGATCACCGGGCCGCTGACATATCCCCCCGTTCCCACACACACATCGGGGCGAAACTCCTTCAGGATTTTTTTCGCCTCTGCCGTAGCCGTAAACATACGCACCACAGTCTGGGTATTTCGCAGCAGATTCTTCGGCGTCAGCTTTCGCTGAAAGCCGGAGATCGTTACGGTTTTGATAGGATATCCGGCCTTTGCCACCAGACGCTCCTCCATGCCGCCCTTATTCCCCACATACAGGATCTCGGCATCCGGCTCTTTTAGCTTTAAGTACCCGGCAGCTGCCAGCGCCGGATTGATATGTCCGGCTGTTCCGCCGCCGGTGAATAAAACCTTCATACAGCACCTCCAAAATTCAAGTGGATCGGGCTTGCTGTTTTCAGCTTTCTGCCTTTATGTCTTTTCCACATTAGAGCTTCGGGAAATATTCAGAAGCACGCCCATTTCTCCCAACAGCATCAAAAGCGCCGTGCCCCCATAGCTGAAAAACGGCAGGCTGATCCCGGTATTGGGCAGCGTGTTTGTGACCACGCAGATATTGAGCACCGCCTGCAAGCCCACCTGAAAGGTAATGCCCAGGCCCAGCAGCATTCCAAATTTATCCCTGGCATGAAGAGAAACATACATGCTGCGCCAGATCAAAAGGCTAAACAGAATAATGACCACCAGAGCCCCCACCATGCCCAGCTCTTCACAGACAATGGCAAAGATAAAATCGTTCTGCGGTTCCGGCAAATACAGATACTTCTGCCGGGACTGCCCCAGCCCTACCCCTAAAAGTCCACCGGAGCCAATGGCGTAAAGGGACTGCCGGGTCTGCCAGGTATCCACCCCCTCCGGCGGGTCAAAGGGATTGAGCCAGCCGGCGATTCGATCCACCTGATACCCTCCGGAGGAAAGCACCAAAAACAGGAGCGCGCCTACGATCAAAACTCCGCCAAAGGCAAAATAACGGAATTTTGTTCCACCCAGGAACATGAGAATAACGCCCAGCCCCAAAATAATAATGGTGGCGGAAAGATGATTTTCCAGAAAGATCAACGCGGCGGGCAGGCCGATGATCAGAATAAACGGCGCCACGCCATGGCGGAATGTGCCCATTTCATCCACATGCTGGGAAATATAGTGAGCGCATAAGGTAATTACCGCAAATTTTGCTATTTCCGATGGCTGAAATCCCAACGGTCCCAACTGAAGCCAACGGTTGGCGTCTCCTTCCATGGGAGCAAGCTTGGTTCCCTTAAACGCCAGCACCATCAGAAGCAGAAGAATGGCCGCACCATAAAGCAAAAACGCCATATTGTGGAAACGATGATAATCAAAGGTGGAGATCACCAGCATGGCGATCACGCCCACAATGGCAAACATTCCCTGACGTTGAATATAGAAATAGCTGTTTCCGCCTTCATTATAGTAACTGTAGGCGTAGCTGGCGGAAAACAGCATTACCAGACCAACCGCCAGCAGTATCATAATGAAAATGAAGAGAGGCATATCCAGACCTGTACCCAAAGAAAACAGGCTGAATTTTTTCGCCCGGCGCTGGCGGCGCTCTTCTCTGGTAGGCGGCTGCTGATTCCGTTCATCCTCCGGTGGAACGTATTGCGGAATCCTGCGCAGTCCGCGAGTAACACCGCCTCCGGGTCCCCTCACGGTTTTTCCTGTGGAAGCCAATTAGGATACCTCCTTCTGCTTGTGAAATGATAACCCCAAAATCGGGAAAAGAGCAAAGCAAGAACTTGTTTTGCTCTATAGGCGCTTGTGCTCTGACAGCCGGAAGTTAGCCCAGCCCCACGCGTGGAGGCCCCAGCG
>CAMVYG010000179.1 GCA_947171615.1 uncultured Clostridia bacterium | reverse complement strand
TTTGTATACTATGGACTGAACGGCAAAATCGGCAGTTAGCGGAGATGTTGTTATGTCCAGGTCAAATTGCAAACAAAACTGTAATTGCTCGTGTTTTAAAAATCACCAAAGCCGGTGCATGTGTGCCATTTGCTTCGGTTTGGGCATGTCCCTCTCCTGCTTCTGCCCTGTAGGCCTTACCCTGTTTCTGGCCGCTGTGATCATGGTGGCCTTGGGGATATCTCTGCTGCGGCATTAAGGGAGGTAACGACAATGAAGGTTGTTGTAGTAGAAAAACGCACGGGCTTTTGGGGCTTTTTCTTGAGGAAGCTGTATGGCGTGAAGAAAGTAACGGAATAAATTCAATTTGAAAAATACTTAGTCTATAAAAGGAGCCTTCCTTTTGTCTTTTTGGCAAGAGGAGGTTCTTTTTTTATGCCCTCTCTTTGAAATCTCATAATGAAAGTCTAAATTCTTCTCTATCTTCATACACATGGGGTAGAAAAGCAAAGGAGAGGATACTGTATGCAGGCAAAAATAAAGACACAGCCCTATGAATATTTCGATCCCGTATTTGACGGCAGCTTTGAAGCGCCGATTGACACCGAATACAATCTTCCCGATTATTGCCCGGAGATCCAAAAACTTCTGAAATGTCAGGCCCTGCCGGAAATATCCTCTTATATGATTTCGGAGGATACCCTTACCTGTGAGGGCGTTTGTGATATTCGGGTGCTTTATCTGGATTCAAAGGGAGACTGTGTTCGCTGCTGCGACTTTACCAAAGAATTTTCGGCGTCGGTCAAAATTAAAACAACGGAAGAGAAGGCGGTAGCCTGGATTCAGGCGGCGGTGGATCATATGACCTGCCGGGCGGTAAGCGCCAGGCGGATCGACCTTCATATTGCCATTTCTGTAAAAGCTTTGGCAGTGGTGCAGAAGCAGGAGCTCATTACCTGCGGAATCGAAGATGATTCCATCGAAAAGCTGAATAGTACTTATCCTGTTTCTCAGGCCGTAAACGCGCTGTGCCATCAGTTTACTCTGGAAGATACGCTGGCCCTGAAAAACGGGAAGCCCCCCATCGAAACGATTTTGCGCAAAAGCATTTCTTGCCGTGTTTCAGAGCATCGCCTTTCAGAAGGCAGGCTGACGGTCAGCGGCACTGCGGATCTTTCTTTTCTGTATCTTTCCGCTGTAGACGGAGCTTCTATGGAGAAAATGAGCGCCTCTATAGAGTTCGAGCAGGACATTGACTGCAGCGGCGCAGAACCGGGATGTATCTGCGACCTGAAGGCTGTGATCGGGGAAAGCAGCATTCAGCCCAGAGAAGATGATGTTGGAGAATATACCAGCGTCCGTGTGGTGGCAAAGGTCTTTTTAGTGGCGTTTTTGTATAAGCCCAGCGAAATTGAGATTATAGATGACGCCTATTCTGTGAAAGCGCCATTAGAACTGCGGTATGCACAAAACTCTTTTATGCAGGCGCAAAGCATTCATACAGAGGTGTTGAAGAAAAAATGCGCTCTCAGCGTGCAGGAAGACGAAATCGAAAAGATCCTGGATATTTGGTGTGAGCAGGATTCTGTACAGTCTGTCTGCGATAAGGGAAAGCTGAGCTTCCGTGTGCGGTATACCATATGTATGCTTTATATGGGAAGCCAGGGTAGAGTGCTCTATACGGAAAAGCCCTTTGATTATAACAGCGCTACGGAATTGGAAGATTCCTTGAGCAGGAAAAGCGACACAGTTTCCCGCACGGAGATATGGGAATACCGCATTACAGATAAAAACACGGTAGAAATTTCCGTGGAAACTCCAACCACTACCTTCCTGTACAGCAGAACCACTATTAAGCATCTCACTGCGGCAGGTGTGGCAGAAGATGCAGAGGCCTTTGAACGGGAGCCAAAGCTTTTGGTATATTACGCTTCCTCTGGTGAGCGGCTGTGGGATATCGCGAAAAGCCATCGTTCCCTGCTGTCGGATATTCGGGCGCAAAATGATCTGTATGATGAAACCGTTCCGGAAGACCGGCCTATTATCATTTGCAGCAGATAAAGAGAATACGAAAGGCAGAGAGGTAAGCATATGGAAGGATTCAATGTATATAAAGATATTCAGGATCGTACTGGCGGCGAGATTTATATTGGAGTAGTAGGGCCGGTCAGAACGGGAAAATCCACCTTCATTAAAAAGTTTATGGATACAGTGGTGATCCCCAATATTCCTGACGGAATGCAGAGCGACAGAGCGGTTGATGAGCTGCCTCAGTCCTCTGCGGGACGGACAATTATGACCACCGAGCCCAAATTTATTCCGGAGCAGGCGGTTTCCGTACAGCTGGACGGCGATGCCTCTTTCAATGTGCGTATGATCGACTGCGTGGGCTACATTGTTCCCAGCGCTATTGGCTACATAGAAGAAGATCAGCCCCGTATGGTACGCACCCCTTGGTATGAAGAACCGATCCCGTTTAATATGGCGGCGGAGATCGGCACCAAAAAGGTAATTACAGAGCACTCCACCATCGGACTTGTCATTACCACGGACGGCAGTATCAGCGATATTCCCAGAGAGGAATACGAGGAATCAGAAGAGCGGGTCATTGCAGAGCTAAACCAGACAAACCGCCCCTATGTGGTGCTTTTAAACTGCGTAGATCCCGATTCGGCGGCAGCCCATGCTCTGGCTGACAGACTTTCACAAAAGTATGAGGTTCCCGTTCTGCCGGTAAACTGTGTAGATATCACAGAGCAGGACATCAAAGGTGTGATCGCAAATCTGTTGTATCAATTTCCGGTGCGGGAGATCGAGCTGGATATTCCTGGCTGGGTCACTTCTCTGGAAACAGATCATTGGCTGTTCTCCGGTCTGCTGAATACCTTAAAGGATACCTGTGGGATCAGCAGAATGCGGGAAGTAAGAGGCATGCTGGACGGCATGAAGGACTGCGAATTTGTCAAAGGTATCAACGTGAATACCATTGATCTTGGAAGCGGGCGGGGCCGTGCGGAACTGGTGCTGGATCAGTCATTGTTCTATCGAATTCTCAGTGAAAAAGCAGAGCTGGAAATCAAGAGTGAGTCGGATCTGATGTCACAGCTGATTGAAATGACTGCGATCCGAAAGCGCTTCCAAAAGCTTCAGCAGGCCTATGACGATGTGCTGGAAACCGGCTATGGCATTGTCATGCCCGATGTGGAAGAGCTGACTCTGGAAGAACCCCAGATCTTGAAGCAAAACGGCAAATATGGGATTCGCCTGAAGGCCACGGCGCCTTCCATCCATATGATGAGAACGCAGATCAATACGGAGATCACGCCTATTGTGGGGTCCGAACAGCAGTCGGAAGAGCTGGTGCTGTACCTGTTGAAAGAATTCGAGGAAAATCCCGTAAAGATCTGGGAATCCAATATTTTCGGAAAGTCTCTCCATTCTCTGGTAAACGAGGGAATGCACAATAAGCTTTACCGTATGCCCAATGATGCCAGAGAAAAGGTACGTGAAACAATCGAGCGGATTAGAAACGCCGGCTGCAAAGGCCTGCTGTGCATGATACTCTGATGCAGGAGCCGGAGCAATTTCAGGAAATCGAAAATTTAGGAGAAGAGGAAGAAGAACTCTTTCCGGTGGAAAGGCAAAGCAGGGAAGGCGGCAGCATTTTTCCGCTTTTCCAGGCGGCGCTGTGCGTGCTGGCTCTTCTGGCTCTCCTGGTATTGAAATTTACAAACGCAGAAACCTATGACAAAGTGACGAATTGGTATCAAAGCGAAGTGACACGAGAAATTGAGCTGCCAAAGTGGAAAGAAAATCAGGAAAAGCCGCCCTTGACTTCTTCTGCAAGTCCATCGGAAACGTCACTGCCGGCAGAATTGTCAAGCGGATCGCTGCAAAGGCTTTAAATGCTTACTTTTTTCTTTGGCCAATGCCGTGTGGAAGTGAAATTTTCCTGTTTTGCGCTGCTTGCCTTCTGCTGTCTGTTTGCAGGAGCCTCAAGCAGCGCATTTCTGCTTCTTGCCGTCGCTTTGCATGAGTTTGCACATCTGTTGGTTTTACTGCTGTTTCGCGCCCCTCCAAAAGCTGTTCAGTTGTCTGCTCTGGGCTGTCGTGTGGTACTGAACCCGGAGCATCGGCTTACCTACCAAAAAAATACCATTGTGTCTTTGGCGGGGCCTTTCGCAAATCTGCTTTTTGGAGGGATCACCTCTCTTTTGTCGGGAGAAATTCATGTGTTTGCCCAGGCGAATCTGGCGTTGGGAATGTTTCACATTCTTCCCATAGAGCCGCTGGACGGAGGACTGGCGCTTCGCTCCTTTTTAAACGAAGTGCTGGACGAAAGAAAGGCTGGGAGAATCACCTTTTTCTTATCACTGAGTCTGTTATTTCCTCTGGCTGTTTTAGGTTTTTTGATCTTATTGGAAACGCGTTACAATTTTTCCCTTTTGCTGATGAGCCTGTATCTAATGCTGTATTTGGTGCTGAAGAGAAACTATCTGGAAGATTAGGAGCGCGCTGCACACATATCGGTTGCAAACAGAAGGAAAACACGATATACTAAAGGACGGCAGATAAATTGGTCTGCCGTCCTTCGTTGTATGGAAATAAGA
>CAMVYG010000178.1 GCA_947171615.1 uncultured Clostridia bacterium | reverse complement strand
CGGTAGCGGGAGATCCCCGCCGCTTCCTCAAAGATCTCCCGGCGGTCCTCGGACCGGGCGGCTACAATGCTGTCGATCTTGCCTTGCCCGATGATGGAATAGCCGTCTCGTCCCAGGCCCGTATCCATAAACAATTCATTGATATCCCGCAGGCGCACTGCCGCCTTGTTGATGAGATACTCGCTTTCCCCGGAGCGGTAGTACCGCCGGGTAACCGCCACCGTATCGTCGTCAAAGGGAAGCCGCCTGTCCGCGTTATCAATGGTCAGGGTGACCTCCGCATATCCCATGGCCTTTCGCATAGGGGTGCCGCCGAAAATCACGTCCTCCATTTTGGAGCACCGCAGAGAACGGACAGACTGCTCCCCCAGCACCCATCGAATCGCATCGCTGATATTGCTTTTTCCGCTGCCGTTGGGCCCCACCACCGAGGTAACTCCCTGCTCAAAGGACAGGGTGGTTTTGTCCGGGAAGGTTTTAAACCCCTGCAGCTCCAAAGATTTCAGTATCATATATTCTCTCCTGCTCTATGTTGACTGAGGCTCCATGGCCTCTATGAAAAACCCATTCCGCTCTACGCTGTCATCCTGACGAAAAGAAACCCCATATCCCTTACTTTCCAAATACTTCACATTGCTTTTTCTTTCCCCCAGAGCCACAGAAAGGCTCTTAGGGTGTACTCTTACCGTATACTGCCCCGCTCCGCTTTTGGAAAGCTTTGGCAGCAGCCGCTCTAAAAAGATCCTGCTCAGCACAAGCTCCCGAAAAGCCGGGTGATAAGGCCCGGCCAGCATATTGGCCTGTACCTCCTGCTCTGCGTGAAGTCCCATGCGGATCACCTGCACCCCGGCGTCTTCCAGCAAAGGCAGGAGCCTTGCGCAGAGCGTTACCGCTTCCTCCAGGGTCTGGGGACGGTATTCCCCTTTCTCATACAGCTCTCCGAGATAGGTGCCGGGCAGCACTACCGTGGGATAGATCCTGGCGGTATCTGCCCCCAGAGCCACAAAGCTTTTTGCAGTTTCCAGGGCAGCTTCATCAGTATCGCCATACAGCCCGGTCATCATCTGCAACCCAAGCTCCATGCCAAACTTACGAATCAGCCCAGCCGCTTCCACTGTCTGCGCCGCCGTATGCCCCCGGCGGTTCAGCCGCAGCACCCGGTCGTCCATGGATTGGGCGCCCAGCTCTACCGCCTTCACACCGTACCGGGCAAGCAGCTCCAGTTTGTTCCTGTCTATGGCATCCGGACGGGTGGAGCAGCGAATTCCCTGAAAGCCGTATTCCGCCATGGCCTTTTGCGCGGCTTCCAGCAGCGGGACCATGACTCCTTGTGGAATGGCGGTAAAGCTGCCGCCGAAAAAGGCGATCTGTGTATTTTGCACGTTGTCTCCCAGCTTGTCCGCCGCATTTCGGCAGGTCTCCTCCACCTGCCGGGGCGTGGGCTGCTTCGCCCCGCCTGTGATGGCGTGCTGGTCGCAGAAGCTGCACCGCTGGGGACAACCCAAATGGGGAACGAAAAAAGCAAGGTTGGCGTGTTTCAATAGCCCATCAGCTCCAATGCTTCTCTGGCCGCCTGCTGCTCCGCTTCCTTTTTACTGCGGCCGCCGCCCTTGCCGATGACATTGCTGTTCAAATGAACCTCCACCACAAAATGCTTGTTGTGGTCCGGCCCGCTTTCCCCAATCACCACATATTCCAGATGCTCCTCCGGGTTTTGCTGAATGATCTCCTGCAAGGTGGTCTTATAGTCCTTAAAGGGCTTGGTGTTCTGAGATTTTGCCGCCGGGGCAATAAAGCGCAAAACAAATTTTTTCGCTTCCTCCAGGCTGCCGCTGTCCCGATAAATGGCGGCCACCGTGGATTCAAACACATCGGCCAGAATACTGGGGCGCTCCCGCCCGCCGGAATTCATTTCCCCGTGGCTTAAACGCAGAAAGCTGCCGATTTGCAGCTCTTTGGAAAACTCGCACAGGGACCGCTCGCACACAAGGGCCGCTCTGGTTTTTGTCAGCTCCCCTTCCGGCAGATGGGGAAAATGGGCAAACAGATATTCCGCCGTCAGGAACCCCAGCACAGAATCCCCTAAAAATTCCAGGCGCTCGTAGCTTTTACACTTCTTTTCATTGGCATAGGAGGAATGGGTCAGCGCTGTTTCCAACAATGTTCTATTCCGAAATCGATAGCCGATCAGTTCTTCATATTCTTCCAGGGGTCTCATGGCCACAGCTCCTTTCTCAAGAATTTACCCTAAAACAATTTGCACACGCCTGATTTCAAGAAAAATACTTCTTCGCTTATTTGCCCTTTAAGATCCGTCCGATCTCCTCGGTAAAGCCCGACTGCGTGTATTCCTTTGTCAGACGCAGAGCGTTTTTCACGGTGGAGGCTTTTGCGCTGCCGTGGATCTTAAACACCGGCTTTGCCGCGCCCATAATGGGCGCACCTCCGTACTCGTTATAGTCGATCTGCTTTTTCAATGCCTTCATGTCGCCGTATACCATACCGGCAGCAAGCTTATTTTTGAGGTTTTTTTGGAACACATCTTTGACCAATCCCATCACCGTCAGGGCAACGCCCTCATACATTTTCAGAAGCATATTGCCCGTAAAGCCATCGGTGACTACCACATCGCAGGCGTCATTGGGAATATCCCTGGCTTCCACATTGCCCACAAAATGAATTTCCCGGCAGGCGGAAAGCAGGGCATGGGCTTCCCGGCGCAGGTCGTCTCCCTTATGAGCCTCTTCGCCCACATTGGCAAGGCCTACCCGGGGGTTCTCCACGCCCATTACCTTTTTCATGTATTCCGAGCCCATCAAACCGAATTGCAGCAGCATTTCCGGGCGGCAGTCCACATTGGCTCCGCCATCGTTTAGCATGAAAAAGCCCTTGCGCTTCGGCAGGATCGGTGCAAAGCCAACCCGCTTTACACCCCGGATCCGCTTGACAATGGTAGTGGCGCCCACCACCAAAGCTCCGCTGTTTCCCGCGCTGGCAAAGGCGTCTCCCTTTCCTTCTGCCAAGGCCCGCAGGCCTACTGCCATAGAGCTGTCCGTCTTTTCCCGGATCACACTCATGGGATCGTCCTCCATGGAAAGGGTTTCACCGCATTCCAGAATTTCCATGCGGGAAAGGCTTTCCGAAAGCCCCAGCTCCTTGGCGGCGGCTTCCAGCCGCGCCCGGTCTCCGGTCAGAAGGAGTTCAATCCCCAGTTCTTCCATAGCCTGAGCGCAGCCCAGCAAAATTTCTTCCGGCGCATGATCGCCGCCAAAGGCGTCTACAATTATTTTCATCGCGATAACCTTCGCTTTTGCAGGCAGTATTGTCTGCAAAGCATATCCTTTCTGCTGCTGATATACTTGTTGGTTGTTCGTTGTCGGAAAAAGTAAGAACTTGTGCTAATTTATGATTTATCGATCACTACTCACTGTCATTCTGAGCGAAGCGAAGAATCTCGACTAGCAGAAATTGGCGACTAAAAGGGCTTTATACCCGCTAGCTGGGACATAATCGAGATCCTTCGTCACTGCGTGAAGACTCGCAGAGTCTTCTTCTCAGAGATGACAGTAAAAGAATTTCTCCGGCACGATAAACTATACTTTCAGACTCACATTTTTCACAAAGCGGAAAGTGCGCCCTCCAGCGCTTCCAAAGCCCTTTGGGAAAGGGCCATGTACCGCTCCCGCTTGTCCCGTATTTTTTCCGGCAAGGGCGGCAGTACGCCGAAATTCGCCCCCATGGGCTGAAAATCCTTCCCGGTATACTCCGCAATATAATGGCTCAAAGCGCCGATCATGGTGATATCCGGCAAAACAAGGGGGTTCTCTCCACGCAGGCGGCGCACCGCGTTTCTTCCGGCCAGGATCCCGGAGGCGGCGGATTCCATATAGCCCTCCACGCCGGTGATCTGCCCTGCGAAAAACAGGGTGTTCCTCTCCCGGAAAGAAAAATCCGCATTCAGCAGCTTTGGGGAATTCAAAAAGGTATTCCGGTGCATCACGCCGTACCGCACAAATTCCGCGTTTTGCAAGCCCGGTATCATGCCGAACACCCGCTTCTGCTCGCCGAATTTCAAGTTGGTCTGGAACCCCACTAAATTATACAGGGTATTTTCCCGGTTTTCGGTACGAAGCTGCAACACCGCCCAGGGACGGTGACCGGTGCGGGGATCTATCAGACCCACCGGCTTCATGGGGCCAAAGCGAATGGCGTCATGCCCCCGGGAAGCCAGTACCTCGATGGGCATGCAACCCTCATACACCTTGGGGCTTGCCGCATCAAAGCTGTGTACCGGGGCTCGCTCCGCCTCTACCAGCTCCTGCACAAAGCAGTCATATTCTTCCCGGTTTAAGGGGCAGTTAATATAGTCACTGTCCCCTTTTTCATAGCGGGAAGCAAAAAAGCACTTGTCCATATCCAGGCTTTCCCTGGTGACAATGGGAGCGGCGGCGTCAAAAAAGCTCAAGGCCCCTCCGCACAGCGCCTGTATTTTTTCCGAAAGCGCTTCGCTGGTCAAAGGGCCTGTGGCGATCACCACCATTCCCTCTGGCAGCTCCGTGATCTCCTCCCGGCGAATCTCAATAAGCGGGTGGTTCTCAATGGCCTCCGTA
>CAMVYG010000177.1 GCA_947171615.1 uncultured Clostridia bacterium | reverse complement strand
ACATGACGTCTCTCTCGTTAAATCTGCATGCTCAAAGCGATTTTAACCGAACTATTGTGTCTTCTAACCCCAATTTTGCCCTGCTGTCTTTTTCTGGCAGTTCAGAAGTAAAAAGGTTGGTGCCCCTTCACAACTTGAGGCAGATCATTACCTATCACGACAACGCGTACTGCGTGAATATGCTGTATGATTCTGAAAAAAACGAGGCCTATTATTCTCCGTCTCTCTTCCCTTTGGAAGCGGACAGAAAATCCCTTACAGCCGCATATCACCAAATCGGAGAAACGATGTTTGAAGCGTCCGCCATTTCCGACCAATGGTATTACGAAAAAGTGGTGGATGACAATTATCTGATTTTGCAGAACAAAAAGGGCAGAATAGGGTTATGCACACTTTTCAGCCTGCAAAAATATACCAACCAATATCCCATTCCATCTCCCACTACGAATTCTATCGTAAGCGTATTTACTGAGGATCAGATCATCAGCGCAAAGGAGCCGCTCCAGGCCCGCAACATTGATTTGCCTGATTTGCAGGACGGTTTGAACAATTCAAACCATGCTTTGCACAACGGAAATCTGGTAGTTTCTTATTTCCTTGAAGAATACAAAATCGGCGTCAGTGTGGTTACCCCGCTTTCAGAGTTTGCGTTTTTCGCCTTTGAGCGATTCCTGCCCACTACAGTTATTCTTTTACTCATGGTCCTTATATTTGTAATTGTCTACACACTTTCAACCCGCTTTCTGTTGATGCCGGTACTGAAAATTTCTGATTTTTCAAAGGAAATAGAAAAGACCCATGATTACTCTATTTCAAAGCCCAGCAGGATCAAGGAAGTTCAGGAGACCCAGCAAGCCCTGGTTTCCCTGGCAAAAACCATTTCCGAGCTGGAAAAGGACCGCAGAGCGGAGAAAGAGGAAAAGTCCCATGCCCTGCTCCAATATTACCAGCTGCAAACAAAGTCTCACTTTTTTATCAACTGCCTGAAAAGCCTTTACGGCATGCTGGAAAACAGGCAGATCGATAGAATGAAGTTGATGATCATCGCTTTTTCAAACCATCTCCGGTATGTATTTCACGATAATCTTTTTACAGTTCCTTTGTCTTTCGAGCTTCAGGAGGTAGAGGATTACTATCAGATCTTATCGCTGGATTCGGGGAAGATTTTTCTCCTGGATTTAGACGTTGACGAAAACCTGGAAAACTGCTCCGTTCCGCCGTTGATCATTCAAAGCTTTTTGGAAAACTCCTTTAAGTATAATGACGGCAAGAAGGGCATGATCGTTTTCAGTGTCAAAGTCAGTACAACCGTAGAGGAGGATAAGTCTTACCTCTGCATTCACATGCAGGATAACGGGTGCGGCTATCCCAGGGAGGTTTTGGAATCCATCAACCGGCCCGTGAAATATTCCTTTGAAGACAATCATATCGGTATCAATAATTTGAAGCGCCGGCTTTCTATTCTGTACGGGGAAAACTATTCCTTTGCCTTCTACAATCTCCCTGCCGGAGGAGCCTGTTCTATTCTTTCCATTCCGTTGACGCAAAATGAGGGGAATGATTTATGAATTTATTGTTAGTGGACGATCAGATCAGCGTGTTAGATGGACTGCTCCATGGAATTAATTTTGAAGCCCTTGGGTATTCAAAGGTTTTTACTGCTTCAAATGTTACTGACGCAATTAAAATCTGCGAAGAAAATAATATCAACGTATTGGTAACAGATATAGAAATGCCGGGAAAAACGGGAATTGAATTAAACGAGTACCTGCAGCAGCACTATCCGAATATCATTCGAAGAGTGCTGACTTCTCATGCAAATTTTTCCTATGTGCAAAACAGCCTCAGATTGGGCTGCTTTGATTTTATTGTGCAGCCCTCTCCTTACGAGGCCATCGCGCAGACCCTCAAAAGGGCCGCCGAGGCGTGGAATTTCAATTTGAATAACAGAAGATTAACGGAGTACGGCGCTTTATTTAAAAGCAACGCAAATGAGTTTCTGGCAAAAGCCGTTGAAAATCTCTTTGTCGGTACCACCTCTGAGATCGAAGACAGCATAAAGCTTTTAAATAAAGCCGGGTATTCTTTTACCGCCAACAGCCTGGTGCAGCTCTTTTGGGTCGACGTACACGCTTATACACGCAAAGAGCCAAACTACCCTTCACAGCGATTTCTCATGGAGACGATCAACGACTCTTTATCCATTTTTATCAATACCGATACTCTGGATCATTTTATTGTCATGACTCCTTTTCGCATGTTTTCCATTTTTGTCATTGATGATAAAAATGAAATTCTGCCCGTTGAGAAAGGGTGCATCGAAGAGTTTTTGCACTCTCTTCAATCCAGGCTTGAAACAGAACATATCACGCTGTATTTTTCCAATCCGGTAAAATACAAAGATATTCTTGAGGAGATCAGTTCCGCAAACAGGTGTATCGGAAACAATGTTTCAGGCAAGCCCGGTATTTTTAATACTTCCGTGGCAGAAACATTCGAGCCCTCCGCCGATACCGGCAAATCAATCAACCAAAAGTACTGGGATTCTCTGCTGCATACAGGCCAGCTTTCTATGCTAAAAAGAGAAATCAAGCTGCACCTTGATAAAAATATTCTTGACAAGCCAAACAGCTATGAACTTTTAAGAAAAACGCACCAGCAGATCGTGAATCTCTTCCTGCTGTATTTTTACGAAAACAATTATGACGTAAACTCCATCTTTTCCAGCAGCTTCACCTATCAGGATTGTATCAACAGCTATTCCACCATCGATGCAGTGATGAAAACCGTTGATTTTCTGATAGACGCGCTCAGCAAAATCCAAAAAGCGGAAGAACCCTCTGAGGACTATGTCACCCTTGCGAAAAGCTATATCATCGATCATTTTAACGCTGAACTGTCCATCAAAGAGATAGCGGAATTTGTTCACCTGAACCCCGAATATTTAACGCGGCTTTTCAAAAAAGAAACGGGAGTTACCCTCAAGGATTTTATCATTGAATGCCGCATTTCAACGGCAAAGGATCTTCTTGCCAATTCTTCCCTGTCGATCAGCATGATCTCCTCCGAGGTTGGATATCACAATTTTTCATACTTTGCGTATCTGTTCAAAAAGATGGAACAGGTCACGCCCCGGGAGTACCGAAACAAATTTTCAAAGCAGCCGTTTCAGGAATAAAAATATAGATGAAACGCAAATCTTTTTTGATTTTATTGAGTGTTTTCCGGAAGAAAATTGTATCATAGATGCACAGCGGGAAAAATGTGCGCCGTTAATCTTTTTTGGAGGGCTCCTTATGTCAACGCTGAAAAAAGCATTCCCACTGCTTCTGGCTTCCTGTCTGCTCCTCTGCCTGACCGCCTGTTTTTCTGCAAAAGAAACCTTTGCCCGTGACGGCGGCGTGTATGCCCCGGAAAGTCTTCTGTCTGTACTATTTCTGCCGGAGCAGGACGCTCTTGCCGCATTGGGCCTGACCGATGCGCCTGTGAAGGAGCCGAATCCGAACCGCTCCTTTTCCCCCATCGACCCTGCATACCCATACTTTTCTCAGGGCTATCATCTTTTCGGAAAAGAATACCATGCGGCATTTTTGACCGATGAATTTTTTTATCAGGGGTATGCCGCCTTTGAATACAGAGAAAGAGGCAACCCCATTAACGGCGTGGTCTACACATGCAAGATCGAAAATGCCGCCAAGCAGGATGCTGAATATGTAAAAACCTTATATGAAGGGTTATGCAAAATATATGGAGAACCCCAGCCGTTGCCCGGAGACAGTGTTGGAGACCTGAACACAGAGGAAGCCGCAAAGTTACCTACATACCTTCCGCCAAACAGCAATGATGACCCATGGTACAATGAAAATTTGCACGGCTATTTTGAAACATGGTACCCCCTGGACTATCAAGACGATTATCTTTCTCTCACAGCCCATGTCACATATTCCGTTGGGAAAGACTCTACTACAATGACCATTGAGCTGTGCTTTCGGGTGAGTCCCCTCCTTTTCGGTGTGGAGGAAGGTCTGATGAAAGATATCGGAGAAGGCTTAGACTCCGAAGATGAACTTGTTTACGATGCATGGTTTGAAAAAAAGTGCGATCTTCCCATTTCCCCTGAAGACGAGCTGTACCGTGGAGAGCATATTTCCATTTATCGCAGTGAACTGGACGCCGCATTGAAGAAAGCATGGGACGACGTCGATCTTACCACAGAAGCACAAAGACTGGAGCGGGCGCTGGATTGGGTCACCTGGAGAAAAATTGTTTTCTGCCGATCGGAAGAGCTGGGCATCACCTTGCAGGATGAGGACTTCAAGCGCCGTGCGGAAGAACGGAAAGCCATAAACGACGCTGACACCAATGGATCAGCCTTCATGCAGCTTATGCTGCTGGACAGCGGCATCGCAACAGAAGAGGAATACTGGGAATGGCTGCCCACCGACCCGGAATTTCAGGCGGATATGCAGGAAGCAGCGCTGGTAGACTATCTGGAAAAGGAATTCCATAAATCCTCTCACTCAGAGGAGCTTTGGGAGTATCTGGAGCAATACGAGGAAGACGCCTTTGCGGCAGAGCAGCTTGTAAAATTGAGATCAACGCCGGATCGTTCCGACAAAGATCAAAAGCCTGCCCGGAAAAGCAACCGATG
>CAMVYG010000176.1 GCA_947171615.1 uncultured Clostridia bacterium | reverse complement strand
CTTTCTTTTTTGGCTTTCGCTATGGCTTAGACTCTCCAACAGAAAGGAAAAAATACGCGTGATGCCGGAATTGAAAAAATTTTTTCAAAATGATAAAATACTTTTAAGAAAGCTGTAAGGTTGTGAGAGTATGATTACTACCGTGACGCTGAATCCCGCAGTAGACTGCTACCTGTTTCCAGAGCGTTTTGAAAAGGGCGCGATAAATTCCTATGAAAACTGCCTGCGCTGTCCCGGCGGGAAGGGGATCAATGTATCCCTTCTGCTCCATTCCCTTGGGGTGGAAACCACCGCCCTGGGGATCGGGGCAGGCGCTTCCGGCAGGGAGATCGCGGCTCTGCTTCGGCAGGCGGGCTGCAAAACCGATTTTCTGTTTTTGGAAGCGGGGGAGTCCCGCATAAACCTGAAGATCCGCACCCCGGAGGGGGAAGAAACGGACCTGAACGGCACAGGGCCGGAAATTCCCTGGGAGGCGATGGAGCGGCTGGAACAAAAGCTTGCCGGTCTTCAGCCGGGAGACGGGCTGGTGCTGGCCGGCAGTGTTCCGCCGTCTCTTCCCGTGGACGCCTATGCGCGGCTTTTGCGAAGTACCGGGGAAAAGGAGCTTTGCACCGTGGTGGACGCCGCCGGGGAAGCGCTTCTTGCGGCTTTGCCCTGTCACCCGTTTTTGATCAAGCCTAATCGGGAAGAGCTGGAAGCGCTGTTCGGCAGGGAGATCAAAGAGCTTTCTGACGCGGCGGACTGTGCCGGAGCTTTACAGGAGAAGGGCGCTCGAAATGTGGCGGTGTCCCTGGGAGAACAAGGGGCGCTGCTGGTCTGTGAGGACGGCAGACGGCTGTTCTGCCGGGCGCCGAGAGGAGAAGCAGTTTCCTCTGTAGGTGCGGGAGATTCCATGGTGGCAGGCTTTCTGTACGGTTGGGAGCAGCGCCATACTTTGGAGGATGCCCTGCGCTGGGGTGTGTCCGCCGGATCTGCCACCGCCTTTTCCCAGGGCATCGCCTCCGGGGAAGCAGTGCGGCAGCTCTATTTGGAAACGGGAAATGTCCGTGCCTTTTGAGGCTTCTTTACGGAGATTTCAGTTGACATAGAAGCGGTTTCCACGTACAATGTTATAGTGGAATCCATAATTATTGGAAAGAAGTGCGGATTCCCGAATTTTAGCGGGTTCAAGGGCAAGGATCGTTTGATCCGGTTTACTCTTTTTAGAATAGGAAAGTGGTCATCACAATGAAACAAACTGGCAGCAGGCCTGTGGAGGAGGAATTTCGTTCCTCACAGATTTATAAGACTCTGAAAAGCTCCGGAAGCCCTGTAGCGGATAAAATTGCCCAGGGATTGGGAAAAGCCGCCGAAGGGCTGGACAGCGCCCTGGGCAGTATTTCGCCTGCGGTGAAGCGTGGTGTGGGAGTGCCCGGAAACACTTCTCAAGGCTATACACAGAACACTGCCTCCACAGAAGGCAGACCGTTTTCCGGACAGCAGACGGGGCAGACTCCACCGCCCACCTATGCTCCGGGAACCCGGGGAAAGGGTTATTCTTATCAATATCAGTACACATATTCTACTGGGAACAACAAGGCCCAGCCTGCCGGAGCTGGTAGAGGAAACCAGACGCGGCAGGCCGCTCCCGTTCCGGGACAGGCCGCGTATCCCGGCAGAAGACCCCCTGGGGTCAGCCCGGCTCCTGCGCCCTCCATGCCGCCAATGAAGCTGGTGCGAAAGGGAAGCCCTGCAAAATTTTACATCACCGGCGCGGCAGCGCTCTTTTACGCGCTGAATTTCCCGCTGTATGAGATCTCTCATTTTATTGTATTTGGGTTGGTGCTGACAGGGGTGTTTCTTCTTTCCGGCAAGCTGTTCCGGGGAAAGAAGGAATTTGTTCCCTTTGAACCGGAGAAGCCGAAGGTGAAGGAACCGCCTAAGCAGGAGGAGAAGCCTTCGCAGACCGGAAATCCGGAGGTGGATAAGATCATCGATGAGGGCAGGGAGTATTTGAAAAAGCTCCGGGCCGCCAATGACGCCATTCCGGACGAAAGCCTTTCCGAGTGCATCGATAGAATGGAAAAGGCCTCTGCCGATATTTTCCGCTTTGTGGCGGATCACCCGGAAAAGGCCCCGCAGATCAGAAAATTTATGAATTACTATCTGCCCACCACCTTAAAGCTTTTAAACAGCTATCAGCGGCTTTCCTCCCAGTCCGTGCGGGGAGAGAACATCACATCTACCATGTTTAATATCGCCGGTATGATGCACACAGTAGCGGCCGCCTTTGAAAAACAGCTGGACTCTCTGTTTACAGACGAGGCCATGGACGTTTCGGCGGATATTTCCGTATTTGAAACGCTTTTAAAGCAGGAAGGCTTTGTGGAGGAACAGAAGGAAGAACAAAAGCAGTGATGCTTTTTATAAAATTATACTTTAGAATCAGACCACCAGAAAGGATGCTGTCACATGGATAACGAGATCAAATTGACTCTGGAGGCTGAGGAGCCTCAGGCTCCCGCCCTTACGCTGAACCCGGAGGAAGCCGCTCAGGAAACTGCTGTGGAACCTGTGGTTCTGGATGAATCCAGCCTGACCCCCGAGGAGCAGAAGGCCGTGAATGAGTTTGCGGAGAAGATCGACCTTACCAACAGCACCCTGGTGCTGCAATACGGTTCTGCCGCACAGAAGAAGATCGCCTCCTTCTCCGATACGGCTCTGGATAAGGTGCGCACCAAGGATCTGGGAGAGATCGGCGATGAGATCTCCAGCCTGGTGGTGGAGCTGAAGGGTTTTGATATCGACGAAGAGGAAAAGAAGGGTCTGTTCGGGTGGTTCAAAAATACCGGCAATAAGATCACCGCGATGAAGGCCCGGTATGACAGCGCCGAAACCAACGTGGATAAAATTGCCGCGGCTCTGGAAAACCATCAGGTTCAGCTGATGAAGGACGTGGTAATGCTGGATAAGCTCTATGAAATGAACCTGAATTACCACAAGGAGCTTTCCATGTACATCATTGCCGGTAAGAAAAAGCTTCAGCAGGAGCGTGCCACCCGGCTGGTAGAACTGCAAAACAAAGCTAAGCAGAGCGGCCTGGCGGAGGACGCTCAGGCGGCTAACGATTTTGCCCAGCTGTGCGATAATTTTGAAAAAAAGCTGCACGACTTGGAATTGACCCGCATGGTCAGCGTGCAGATGTCTCCCCAGATCCGTCTGGTGCAGAATAACGATAAGCTGATGACGGAAAAGATACAGTCTACCCTGGTAAACACCATTCCCCTGTGGAAAAGCCAGATGGTGCTGGCGCTGGGCGTGGCCCATTCCGCCCAGGCGGTAAGGGCTCAGCGAGAGGTATCGGATATGACAAACCAGCTGCTGCGCAAGAACGCGGAGAAGCTGAAGATGAGCACCATCGAAACCGCAAAGGAATCCGAGCGGGGCGTGGTGGATATGGAGACCCTGCGCATCACCAACCAGTCTCTGATCCAAACTCTGGACGAGGTGGTCAAGATCCAGGACGAGGGCAGGGCAAAGCGCCGCGCCGCCGAGCAGGAGATCGGCAAGCTGGAAGGCGAACTGAAGCAGAAGCTACTGGATATCCACCAGTAAAGGCAGTTGTTGGCTGTTAGTCGTTAGTTGTTAGGCTAAGGGAATTTTTAACAGTCGTTTTTATCACTCCGCCTGAAAGGAGCTGTGGAAAACAGTGAAAAAGAAAAATGCGATAGGCGCTCTGGTCATGGCGGGAATGATTCTGGCTTCCGTTCCCTTTGGGGCGGGCCGTTCCTTAAACCGTCTGCGGGAGGAAACGCTGGACGACGCTTATTATTATGACAGCACCGGGTACGCTATTTATGAGGGGCTGGAAAAGCAGCGGGAAGCGGCTCGTAATTTGATCACCGTGGCGGAACGCTATGTGGAAAGCAGCCCGGAGCTGGGCCCCTATCTTGACGAGTTGAAATACCGCGCGGATTTCTGCGAAGCGTTTTATGATCCGGGAAATCCCCGGGAGGTAGAGTCTTACGGTCTGCTGGTCAAGGCTTCTCAGGAGCTGTATGAACAGATGGAGCAGATGAAGCTGGACGAAAAGGACGAAAAATATCCCCGGCAGCTGATTTCTGAAATCGAATCCGAGCAGGATAAGCTGGAACGCAGCAGCTATAATGACGGGGCCAGGGGATTTAATGAAAGGCTGGAAAAGTTTCCCGCAAATCTGCTGGGGCAGCTTGCCAAAGTGGAAAAGCTGGGCGTTTTTGAATAAGAACCATGACACAGCCGGTTTGCCGTTTTGTGCGGCCCGGCTGTCCGTTTAGAAAAGGAGGATCGCCATGACAAGAAAGACCTGTCTGCAAGCATTCAAAGGCTTTGCCGTGCTTTGCCTCACGGCGCTGCTTTTGTGTTCTTTGACCATTCCCGTTCTGGCCGCTGTGCCGGATCGGCCCCAGAATCAATATGTGCTGGATGAGGCCGGGGTTCTTGATGACGCCACGGAGCGGGAGATAATTTCCAAAAACCAAAAGCTGTTTGAGAAAACCGGCGGGGAGATCGTGATCGTTGCCGTGGATTTTCTGGGAGGACAGGAAATCGATGACTATGTACACACGCTTTTCAACAGCTGGGGAATTGGCTCGGCAGAACGGAATAACGGAATTTTGCTGGTTATGGCCATCGGCGAGGATAATTATTATGC
>CAMVYG010000175.1 GCA_947171615.1 uncultured Clostridia bacterium | reverse complement strand
TTTTTATTTCTCTGCTGGCGGGCGTACTGAAGCTGCTGGTTTCTTTCCTGTGGGGAGAAGCGGTTGACCTGGGGGTGGCGGGGAGGATTTCCCCCATGCTCATTACAGCGGCAGTCATGGCGGGGCTGATTCTGCTGGACTGCTCCCGTACAGCGCTGCATTATCACATTATCGGCAAGGTCACCGAGGGCATGTTTGTGAGCGTGCGCACCCGGGCGTTTCGGAAAATCACCACCGGAGACGCGGCAGTGCTGGAAGCAAAATTCCGCACGGGAGACACCGCTGCCCGCATCAACAATGATATTGAGGTTTTAAGCACCTTCGCGGCAGGACATGTCAGCAATTTCTCCCGACTGATCTTTCAGGGCATATTCGCCATTTTCGGCTGTTTGTTTTTCAGCTGGCAGCTCTCCATTGCGGTGTGCGTCGTCATGCCCTTTTCCCTGTGGATCGTAAAAAAGGTCAGCGCTCCCATCCAAAAGCAAAGTAAGAAATCCATGGACCATACCGGCTCCGCCATGAACGTGGCGGCAGATACCATCGGCGGCATTTTGACCGTAAAGGCCTTTTCTCTGGAAAACACCATGGCGGAAAAATTCGCCGCAGATTGCGACGCCGCCTATGAGCAGACGGTCAAAACAGAACGGATCGGCATGAAAATGACCGGGGTAAAGTATGCGGCGAATGTGATCCAGACCATGGCCCTGTTTCTGGTGGGAGCATATCTGGTACAGAACGGCATATTGACCGTGGGTGCGTTCATTGCCTTTCTCACTTTGAGCAGCTACATCACCGAGGCCTTCGGTCAGTCAGACTACATGATCTCTCAATACCGCCGGGCTGTAGCCACTGCCCAGCGCTTCTACGAAGTGCTGGATATTCCCGATGAGCAACCGGGCACGGTAACGGAAAAGACTTCCGGCATTCCCTGCAAGGGAGACGACCTCTCCTTCTCCTACACAGAAGAAACACCCGTCTTACAGGGGGTGGATCTGCTGATCGAACAGGGAAAGAAAATCGCCATTGTGGGAGCCAGCGGGTGTGGGAAAAGCACTCTGATCAAGTTGATCTGCCGCTTTTATCTGCCGAAGGACGGCAGCCTGAAGCTGTTCGGCACAGAAGCAAGGGACTGGCAGCCGGAGGCTTTGCGGCGGAATTTGGCCATCGTGACCCAGGAATCCACCCTCTTTGACGGCAGTATTTTTGAAAACATAGCCTATGGCAGGCCCGGCGCCACCCGGCAGGAATGCGAAGCCGCCCTGCGGGAGGTGGGCTTGTTGGAGTATGTCAACCAATTCAAGGATGGCATCGATCACCAGATCGGAGAATACGGCGGGGAGCTTTCCGGCGGACAGAAGCAGCGTCTGTGTATTGCCAGGGCTATGGTAAAACAAGCGCCGCTGGTTCTGCTGGACGAAGCCACCTCCGCGCTGGACACCCAAACGGAACGGGAAGTGCAGGAAGCTTTGGAAAAGCTTTTGGAGGGGCGTTCCGCCGTTATTGTAGCCCACCGCCTTACCACGGTACAAAATGCGGATTATATCTACTATATGGATAACGGTAAGGTGCTGGAAGAAGGCACGCCTGCCGAGCTGCTTGCCTGCCATGGAAAATATTATGAAATGTGCAGGCTGCAAGGACTTGTTCCCGAGCAGGAGGTGAGTGCATGAACAAGGCTGTTCACCATCTTAAGCTGTTCTGCAAAAGCTTTTCCTTTTTGGGAGAAGCGCGGGCAAAATACATTGCAGGCGTGGTTCTAAGCTCCTTTGAGCTTGCCCTGCTGTTCGCCTCCCCAGTGGTCAATCAGGCATTGATCGAAACCGTCACCGAAGAGCGCACAGGAAACATCCTGCTGCTGCTCACCCTTATGTTGGGTATGTTTTTGATGTTCGTGCCGCCAGTGGTGATCGGCAAATATTTGCAGGCTACCGCCAGCGCCAAGGGTACGGCCAATCTCAGAAAGGCTATGCTCAGTCATATTGCCAAGCTGCCTGTAAAAACCGTAAGCCGCTATAAAACCGGCGACTACATCACACGTCTCACCGATGACGCCAATCGCACCACCGGCATCTTTAACTCTTTTTCCATTGTCAATCTCATTCGCTTCGCCGTGGTATTCACCGTCACGCTGGTGTTGCTGCTTGTAAATGACTGGCGCATTGCCGTTGCCGGAATTTTGTACGGGGCAGTTAATCTGGCACTGTCTCTGTGGCTGAACCCCCTTTCCAAGCGGTTGGAGGCCGAGGCAAAAAAGGAAATTGTCAACTCCGCTTCCTTTTTGATGGAAGCTTTGCGGGGAATTCCCGTTGTGCGGGTGTTCACCCTGCAAGCCGTACTGGGAGAACGCTATCGAAAAATCTGTGAGATCATTGCGGAAAAACATAAAAAATACCGCACCGTCATCGGAATCACCTACGGCGTGGTGGATTTCTTCGCCCAGTCCGCCCAGGCGGTCGGGTTCCTACTTGGGATCCTCTTAGCCGGAAATGACGTGGCGCTGGGTCAGGCGGTGTTCAATGCCACCCTCATGGGGCTCATGGGCGATGCCGTGTTCCGCCTTTCCACCTTTCTTCTGCTGGCGCAGCCCAATTTTGTTGCCATGGAGCGTACCCTTGAGCTGCTGGAGCTGCCCACGGAGGACTTGGCTCCCACAAGCACAGTAAAAGAAGGGGAGCAGGAAATTGCCGTGGAATTTCAAGCTGTCGGCTTTTCCTACGACGGTCAAGAGAACGTGCTGGATCATGTCAATTTGCAGCTGCACCGGGGTGAGCACCTCGCCATTGTCGGTGGCTCCGGCGGAGGAAAATCCACCGTTATCAAGCTGATGGAGGGCTTCTACACGCCTACCGTTGGAAAAATCACCTGCTTTGGGAAATCTTACCGGGAACTCTCTAAAGCTGATCTCCGCAGTCTCTTCGCCTATGTCCCCCAGGAATGCACTCTGTTTGACGGCTCCATCGGCGAAAACATCGCTATGGGAAAACCCGGCGCCGTGAACGAGGAAATTGAGTACGCCGCTAAAATGGCGGATATCCACAGCTTTATTGAATCCCTGCCGGATAAATATAACACCCCTGTGGGCGAACGGGGAAGCCAACTTTCCGGCGGACAGAAGCAGCGCATTGCTATTGCAAGGGCAATTCTCAAGGGCGCGCCCATCCTCCTGCTGGATGAGGCTACCGCCGCCCTGGATTCGGAGGCGGAGCAGGAGGTACAGTCCTGTCTTGACAGTCTTTCCAAAACCATGACCACCGTCACCATCGCTCACCGTCTCTCCACCATCAAGAACGCCGACAGAATTCTGGTGATGGAACACGGAAAGGTGGTGGAGGAAGGCGGCTTTACTGAATTGCTGCAAATGGGCGGAAGGTTTGCGGAACTTTGGGAAAGCCAGAAAAGAGATTTTGTCTAAACCCCTCCCGATGATTTTTTGCACACACGAACCGAAAAATATATATCCTGCGACGTTCTTATGTTGAGGAAAGCAATGTTCAAATTCAGAAAATGGGAAGTGACCTATATCTAAAAAACTGGAAGCTCTCAACGTATATCAACTGTTTATCAAATCACGGGTTCTATGTGGAGCATATTGTAGAAGAATCGCAGTATGAAAAAAGGAAGCGGCGATCTTCAAAGAGGGAAAATACTATTCGGCAGGAAAAGCTGCACTGGTAAATCCAACTTTTATCATAAAGGCAAGAAAATTGTGAGACAATTTGATAGGAGGATTTGTCACTCATCACAGCGTATCCTTTTTCCAAATGCGATTCCTGGCGTAAGCAATATTCGCCATACCGCCATCCAACCGCTGGAAACGCTCATTCTTGGCCTTCGCGTACCGGCAGGGGCGATTGTCAAAGCCCATCGCCTCGACCGCATCGTCCGTCCCGGCCATGATCTCATCGCAAAGGCCAATAGCATCCGCGATGATGGTTTTCCGTTCTGCCGCGCCGCCGTGGCCGCCCCAGAGCAGCTCAAAGCTGTCCTCGAAACTCTGGAAATATAGCAGGCTCTCTTTGTACTGCTCGATGGATGTGCTCTCCTCACCGAACAGCAGAGTGTTGCGGTTGCAGGCATCGCCGGAGTACACCACGCCCAGCGCACGGTCTAAAAACACCACCGTGCCATTTGTGTGACCGGGAACAGCGATAACCTCCAATTTGACGCCGCCCAGGTCAAAAATATCCCCATCACTCAGCGGCAGTGTTTTAATCGGCCCAGGAACCGTCACATCGTCCAGTCGGGGTTCGACGGGCAGCGGTGCAAACGTCCCGCCGCTTTTGGCAAAACCCAGGCGCATTTCCGTATCAGAATGTGCGTACAGCAAAGCAATATCTGCCGGGGCGATGCAGACCTCGCCGTACTCAAAATCTGCGCCGATGTGGTCAACGTGGCCGTGGGTGTTCACCAACGTAACCGGCAGGTCAGTCAGTTCCCGGACAAAGGCTCTCAAACTGCCCACACCGGCAAGGCCGTCGATAAGCAGAGCCTTCTCACTGCCCTCAATCAAGTAATACTGTTCGCCGCCCAAACCAGCAATCAGGATCACATTGTCGTAATCTTTTTGGCTTTGAAAAATTTGGATTCCATCAGGATTTTCCTTCTTGTGATAATTTAGTAATATCTTCGATGATTTCGTCAAAAACCCGTTCCCGGTCTACAGACGTATCATAA
>CAMVYG010000174.1 GCA_947171615.1 uncultured Clostridia bacterium | reverse complement strand
GTAAGCGGCCTATTCCTCTTTTTTCGAAGGAGAGCGCTTCGGCAGCCCGGCGGCGGCGGAAACCTTTCCCCAGGCAAGCCGTTTTTCACTTAATTCCTGAAGCTTACTTTCGGCGGCTTCCAAAGTGAAAACGCCGCTTTCCGCCCAGTCTCTGGCGACAGAATCAATGTAGGCGGTGCCTGTTTTGCCAATTTCCTTGGCGTAGTGAAGGAGCATTGCCACTACCTCCACCGGCAGGCCGTAATCGTCGCAGCTGGCAAGAAGCACGGCCGTCATGGCGGGGGAAAGGATTCCCAGGGTGGCCTCTGCCTCCTGAAGCAGAGAGCGTATTTCCGCCGATTCCTTCGTTCTGGCCGCAAGATAGGCCGCGTCCGGTTTCACAAGCCGCTTTTTGGGCGGCAGGGTAGGGGCAGCTTTTTCCGGGGCGGGAGCCACCGTTGTTTTCTGAAGTTTTTTCAGTTCTTTCTTTTCCAGCGTTTCGTCCGGTACAGCAGGCCCCGGTCTGCCCAATATTCCAGAGCGTCCAGAGCGTTGTCCCGGCTGATGCCCAAAGCTTCCGACAGCCCTTCGGGAGAAAAGCTTTCCCCACTGTGGCGCAGAAACCAGAGGATCACCTGGAGCTGTTCCTTTCCGGCAAGCTTAATGTGCTTGTCTACCAGGGCGCAGGGCACCGCGAATACGGAATTCCACACGCCAATATCTAAACTGTATTCCATTTCCATCAATTCCTCATTCCCTAATATATGAAATAGGCAGCTATGTCCTTGCCCTTGTCCGGCATCTATTTATATCATTGACACAGGATGCCGACTGTATTGAGAAGGTCGGTGCTTTCCGAAAGGAAAGAGAGGCGTTTCACGCCTCAGACCTTCTCTCAAGACAACCGCTTTGCGGTTGTCTGTCTAGTATAGCATATATTTTCAGCGGAGAAAAGAAGCAGTTTTTGAGAAAAGAAAATCCGGAAAAAGGAATAGAATGAGGATTGACAAATCTTTTCCCCTTGGCTATAATAAAAAAGCGTTCTCATAAAGCGTGCTTTTTCTTGCTACTGTAGCTCAGTTGGTAGAGCAGCTGATTCGTAATCAGCAGGTCGTGTGTTCGAGTCACATCAGTAGCTCCACAGAAAAACCCCGGAATCCATGCGGCTTCTGGGGATTTTTGTTATATTGATAAAATTGCACGATTTCTCTGAATTGGGCACATCGGAAGGCAGTGAAAAGGGGCGAACCACAGTAAAGGAAAGGTGCGGGCAAAAATGAAAAAAATGTCTTCAAAACAGCTGATCATTATGATCCAGATGATTTTTATTGTCCCCATGCTGGTTCTGTTGGTTTTCTACAATGTGTATACCACCAATACCTTAAACCGCAAGATCGCAGATGTCAATAAAAATACAGTCCTTCTGTACAATCATTCCCTTCAGCTTGAACTGGACGATATTGAAAAGCATGCGACCAATTTTCTGGCAAACGATTCGGATATGCAGCGAATGCAATACCAGCTTACCAGCCTGGACGCCTATTTGGTGAGTACACAGGTGATGAGAAAGTATCGGACGGTGATGGGCGCTAAGGATGTGATGGCGGCATTCTTTTTCTATTCTGAAAAGAATCATGTAAGCCAGCAGATCTACAACAGGACATACAGTTACCTGGAAAAGAAGCAGACGGAAACCTTCGTGAAGGAGAGCATATCGGAAGATTCGGCGGTTTGCAGCAAAGGATGGTTTCTTCATGTGATTGAGGAGAGACCGTTTCTTTTTCGCTTTTTGAAAAATCAGGGGGTCTATATGATCTGTACGGTGGATCTGGACTATGTGCAGATGCCCCAGAAGCTTGCTTCTTATCCTGGATCCGAGTTTTTGTTTTTTACGGACGAAGCAGGGGAGCCCCTGACGGAGAAAAGGCGGCTGTCTGAAGCGGGGATCCAGCCTGAAATATCGGATAAGCTGTTTTCTGTGAAGGGGCTTTCGGGAAAGAAATATATGGTCGTTCAGCAGACTTCACAAAACGGCGGCGTTACGTTAATGTGTGCGGCTCCCTATCAGGGCGTTCTGATGAACATGAATGTTACACAGATTCTTCTTTTAATTATGTCTGTAGCCATTGTACTGCTTATCTTTTTCAGCTATAATTTTCTGCGGCGATTCTTTCTGCAGCCCTTTAATGCCCTTGTGGTGACTATGGAGCAGGTGAAACAGGGAAAGTTGGATGCGAAGCTGGAAGTTTCCCAAAAAACAGACGAGTTTGTTCGACTGCAAAACACCTTCAACGGTATGATCGATGAGATCCACAACCTGAGGATCGCTTCCTATGAGCAGCGCCTGGAAAATCAACAGGTGGAGCTGCAATATTTGCAAATACAGATACGGCCCCATTTCTTTCTTAACTGTTTGAAAAACCTGTACGCGCTGGCCCAGGAGAAAAAGCTTGACCAGATCCAGGAAATGATCCTGGCGCTTTCGGCGCATCTTCGCTTTTTGTTTCGGGAAACCAGGGCTATGGTCCCCATCAGCGATGAGATAAAAAGCGTGCAGAATTACATAGCCCTGCAGCAGATGGTAATGCCGACGCCGCCGATTCTCACGGTGGAATTGGACCCAAGGCTTCAGGACATGCAGTTTCCGCCCCTTTCCCTGCTGACCTTTGTGGAGAATTCCATTAAATATGGTGAAGTGCCCGGAAAGGCCCTGAATATTTTTATCAGGATCTCTTTGCTGGAGGATGGACAGGAAAGCTTTGTAGACGTTGTGGTGCAGGACAACGGAAACGGATTTTCTGAGGAGAGCCTGAAAAATTTACAGGAAAATAGCAGAACCGCTCAACATATTGGAATCCAGAATGTTTGTCGGCGGTTTCAGTTGTTATATGGTGAAAAAAGCACCTTTCTGTTCAGTAACAGAGGCGGGGCAGAGATCGAGATATTTTTCCCGTTTTCCAGAGAGGGTGGGGAGGAGAAAACTGTATGACGGTTCTTATCGTTGACGACCAGATCCATGTGGTGAAGGGGATCTTATCCGGTGTGGATTGGGAAACGCTGGGGGTGCGGGAAACCTACACGGCTTACAGCGCCTATGAAGCCCGCCAGATCTTTGCGGAGCATCAGGTGGATATTCTGCTGTGTGATATTGAAATGCCTGTGGAAAACGGGATCAGCCTCTACCGATGGGTGAAGCAGAACCAGTTTGATACAGCCTGCATTTTTCTGACGGCCTATGCAGACTTCTCCTATGCTCAGGAGGCTATTCGGCTGCAAAGCTTTGACTATATTTTGCAGCCGGCCAAATACGAAGAGATCCAGAACGCTGTTCTGCGCGCCATCAACCGGATCCGCATGACAAGGGAGCTGGATAAGTATTCTGCCTATGGACAGGCGATGTCCGAAAACCGCAATACGCTGTTGGACGGCATGTTTCAGGATTATTTATCCGGTCGGAGAAGCAGCTTTCTGTCGGAGAACGCTTTGCAACTGGAGCCCCCGCTGCAAAAAGGGCAGAAGGTGGCCTGCGCTCTGCTGCAAACGATCGGTTGGGAAAAAGGAGAGCAGGAATGGAACAGCGATCTTCTGCGGTATGCCCTGACCAACATTTTACAGGAGCTGCTTGCGGCGTATGGGCTGATCCCTTTGGTGGTGAGAAGGGAAGCAGATCTTTATGTGATCCTGTACCATCGGGAAAATGAAACGCCAGAGACGAAAACGATCTATCGGCAGCTGTGTGAACTCATGAAAATATGCCGCCGTGAGATTGGGCTGTCTATGGCCTGCTATTTGGGAGCGGCGCTGCCGGAGTCTGATCTTTCCTCTCAGGTGGCGGAGCTGCAAAAAAGGAAAGAAGATAATGTGGCCCGGGCAGATGGCGTGTTTGTGCCGGAAGAACCTCAGGAAGACGAAGATCCGTTTTTCTTTGAATCGCAGATCAAACGGTGGGAAATGATATTATCGGGTGAAAATGCCTGGCTGGTCAGAGAAGAGATCCATTCCTGGTTGGATCAGGCGTCGGCGGACGGCCTACTGAACGCTGAAAGGCTGAAGCTTTTTTATCAAAGCCTGATCCAAATGCTTTCTGTAGTGGCGGAACAGAAAAACCTTCGGCTTCAGGAGTTTTTGCACGATCCTGAAATATTGGATCGTTACCTGACCGCCTATGGCTCTGTGGAAAAAATGGAAGACCTGGTAGACAATGTGATCCCTTTTTTCCAGAAGGAGGCGCCGGAGGAAAGTGAAAAGCAGATCGACAAAGTCCTGCAATATATTTACAATCACATCGAAAGCGATATCAGGCGAACGGACATCGCCCGGGAACTATTCTTAAATCCTGATTATCTTTCCCGCATGTTCAAAAAGGAAATGGGAGTTTCTTTAAAAGAATATATCATTTCGGAAAAGATGAAGGTGGCAAAAAAACTGCTGGAGCAGACGAAGCTTCCCATCAGCACCATTGCCCTCCGGATCGGATATGGAAACTTCTCCCACTTCTCGCAGACCTATAAAAGGGTCATGGGTGTGACTCCTGAGGAAGGGAGAAAGAACAGCGCTTAGAAGAGAAAACAGAGCTCTGCCGCTTCAATATGCGGCGGAGCTTTGCTTTTTGTCAGAAAAACAACAAAGAAGGTAAGTTTTTTGACAGCGATTGAAAAAAGAGGGAGGGTCTGGTCAAAAAATCAATAAGCCCGGTCGCATTTTTGGTGGAGATCGCTCCGAAACTTATAGTA
>CAMVYG010000173.1 GCA_947171615.1 uncultured Clostridia bacterium | reverse complement strand
ACACTGCTCCCCTCCCTGCAAAAGGGGGCTGCCGGTTTTTCCGGCGTAATGGCAAACTTTCATCCCAGGCTCTACGCAGCGCTTTTGCAGTGCTGGGAAGATGAACCTGAGCTGGCTGAGCAGATCCAGGCGCATCTCAGCGTCTGCTCGTTTATTGAGCGGCAATATTATCCGGTCAATGCAAAATATCACTTACAGCAAAAGGGGATCTTTTCCTCTGCCTTTACACGAACCGCCGATCCCGCAAATTTAACGCCCCTGCTCCAACAGGAGGTTCGGTATATGGACGAGCTGTGCGAAAGGTTTCTGAAGTCTCTTAAATAATCCAAAGCAAAAACAAGAGCCTGTTCGGTATCTCAGTGTGTACGGAACAGACTCCAAGAAAAGGAGTGTTAAAAATTATGAATCAATACGAGTTAAAGGAAGCGTTTGTAAGCGGAAAGCGGGTCTATGGCACCCTGATCTCTTCCCCTTCTCCGAAAATGGCAGCGGAAATTGCAAAAACAGGTGTTGATTTCGTGTTTATCGACACGGAGCATATGCCCCTTGACCGCTCTATGATGTCCTGGATCTGTCAGGGGTACAGCGCCAAAGGCATTGCGCCCATTGTGCGCATTACCTCCCCCAATCCCTATGAGGCTACTGTTGCGATAGACGCAGGCGCCGCCGGGGTGGTTTCCCCCTATCTGGAAACCATTGAGGAAGTCAATGCCCTCCGCGGCGCAGTGAAATACCGCCCGCTGAAAGGCAAGCGCCTACAGGAGGTTCTCGCCGGGCGGGAGCAGCTTTCAGAAAAGGAACTTGCCTATTTGAAGCAGTACAACGACGGACATCTTTTGATTTTGAACATTGAAAGCCGTTTTGCCGTGGATCACTTGGAGGAACTGCTGGATATGCCTGATGTAGACGGCGTTTTCATTGGACCCCACGATCTTTCTGTCAATCTCGGTATTCCGGAGGAATATGATGATCCTCTCTTTGAGGAGTATGTGGAAAAGATCATCACTGCGTGCCGCAAACGCCGGATCGGCATCGGGAATCACCTTTCAACAACAAAGGAAAAACAGGTTTTGTGGGCACAAAAGGGAATGAACATCATTTTGTGGAGCGGAGATATTCTTCGCTTTGTTCAGGCGATGGCAGCCGATGTAAATGAAATGAAAACCCGACTGGGCGATGAAGCAGAGAAGCAGGATGCAGCAGTGATCGTATAACCAATACCGGGGGCCATAAAAATGGCCCCCGGTATTGGTTTTCCATGGCTTTTTTAATGATTATAATGGAACTGGATAAAAAACGCCGACATGAAGTCGGCGTTTCTCGTTATTTATCTTTCAGCGCTATCTCATACTTCCCTTTTACAGCTCGTTCTCTCCGTCTTCTTCCTCCGGCTCAGGTTCAACTGTTCCTGTATTTTTTACCCGGAACTCATTGGGAGCTACGCCGTAACAATTACGGAACAATCGGAAAAAAGTGGTTCGGCTGGAAATCCCCACCTGCTCGCCTATTTTCTGTACGCTCAGCCTGGTGGAGGTAAGCAGATCTGCCGCCGCTTTCATTCGGCACTGGGTTATGGTATCGTTGATGCTTTTCTGAGTCTCTTTTTTAAACATCTTAGACAAATATTTGGGCGATAGCCCAAATTGAGCCGCAATGCTTTCCAGATAAATATCCTCCTGGAAATGCTCCTGAATATACAATACAATGTCCTGGATCCGTTCTGACAGCATCGTTTCGTTCTTTGTTCTAACAGAGCACGCCCGGTCACAAAGCTCAAAAACAGCCTGGATATATCCCTCTATACAGTCAAGGCTACCGTACCGCATACTCTCAAAATATATCCTGTTCTCCTCTTCTATCTCGGCACCGTCTATTTCCAGCTCCCGAATACAGTCACAGGCCAGAAGATACAGATCATAAAGGGCTTCCCGTTGGCGCTGCACCGGCACACAACCCTTCCGGGCAGCATCCAGCCTGGCTTTTACATCCTTTTTCAGATATTCGCCGTTTCCGCCGACAAACGCATTCCGGTACTTCTCTGAGTTGAGGGGCGCCAAATCAAATTTAGCCGATGCCGGAAGCTCCTCTGAAAAAGCATAAGCAAAGTGAAGACCGCCATCACAAGAATAAGCCGCTGTCTCGGCAGCTTCAAAGCTCTGATAGACCACGTTCAGCCCGGAGACAGCATTTCCAATGCCAAAGCGGAGATGACAGCAGGAAAAGTCAAACAGGAAAATACTTTCCAATTCTTTCAAAAGGTGCAGATAAGCCTCTTTTTCTTCCCCATGGGATTCTGTTAAGACCACATACCCCGCCTGCCCCCGACTGAAAATATACGGAGAATGGAAATAGTAAGCAAATACCTTCTTCAGGCCCTCGTGGAGAGCGGAAAGCTGACTTTCATCCAGCGTTGACCGAAAGGAGTCTGTCAGCAAAATATCCGCTACGATACAGCGGTAAGCGCCGGCTGGATCGATATCCAGCAAATACTCGGTATTCTGCGCCTGTTCCGGCACTAAATTGTGATAAGGGGTAAACAGTAAGGTTTGTAAAACCATGTATTCACACTGCCGTTTGATCTCCACCAAAGCTGTATGAGAGACCTCACCGGACTTCCGGATTTGTGCCGCAGTTTGCAAAAGACCGGGGTAAAAGGAATTATATCCGGCGCCTGCGCTTTCCGGTAAAAGATCTGCATATTCCTGCTTTGTAAGAATCGCGATCAGGCGGTCGATCGGATTATAAAGGCGAATGCTGATAAGAACCGCCATCACATATAGGCCGCTCACAAAAAGCAAAAAAACAACAGTCATTCCCTGATATTTTTCAGACACAAAGCCAGTCATCCTTGCCCTGTCAACAATGCAATCCAGGCTGATTCCAAAAATGGAATCCTGTTCCAAAACAAGGTACCGATTACTCTCAGGCCTTTCCAAAATTAAAGCTTCCTTCTCCTCCTGGGGCAGTTCCAGCTCCCCCTCCCAATTATAAAAGCTGGTATCACACCGGATCGCATAGAGCAGGAAGCTTTCCTGATTGTTTCGGGTCAAAAGCTGCATCACATTATTCATGGAAAGATCCAGGACCATGATGTACTGCCGCCCGTACAGCTCCTTGGCAAGAACAAGAGGCATCACCACTTCAATGCCATCCTGATGAGAGACCTTCGTGGGAGGAAGAAAATGAGTTCTTTGCGCTGTTTCACTGCAATTCTCCCAATACTCGGGAGGATAATCCTCATAGAAATGGGACGTTCCGAAATAAATCTGAAAATCCGCTAAGCCATTTTCCGTATATACGCGGTCACTGTCAGCAAATAAACTGACATGGCGCACTATTTCATTGGAAACCTGTGATCTGTTCAGGTCGCCGATGAGCGCCGGATGGCGCAGATAATCAGCCACTGTCAGTTGTCCTGCGGGTTTGACATAGTTTCCCTTTATAACCTTGTTTAACAGCTCATCTGCCTGCTCATAAGCACTGACCAGTTCGTCTTGCAGAATTGCAGAATTTTTATAGAAAAGAGAGGTCGCACGTTCCAAAACCTCTTCTCTGGTAGATCTGTTCAGATAATTTAACAAAGCCGCCCACGCCAGAAGAAGGCATAGCATCAACGCTGAAAATCCCAGCATCAGCCTTACGAAAAAACGCTTTTCCTTCCAAATGTTTCTTATTTTCCGTCCAAACTCCATACCCCTGTTTTCACATCTTTCTCTTTCCTTCATAATAAGTGTATTATAATGCAAATCAGATTTGATTTCAAGGCAAGAAATCGCATGGGCAAAACAGGTATGGAAGATTCACATAAGTCACGCAATACCCAGCTTAAACCTTTGATTTTAACTTATTTTCCCGCATAGCGTTTGTATTCCTTTTTATAAAAGAATACAGACACTGCCATGCCGATGATCCAGCCGATAGGCCATGCGCTCCATATGCCGATTGGGGAGCGGGTCAAGCTTGAAAGCACAAATGCCAGAACCACCCGAAGGATCAGATCTGTAAGCGTAGCAGCCATAAACTGACGCATGGCGCTGACGCCCCGCAGCACGCCGTCTGCAACCAATTTTGCTGACACTATAAAATAGAAGGGCGAAAGGATCCACAAAAACTGCTGTCCGGTGAGCAGCGCCGCTGTGGAATCCTTTTCCATAAACAGCAGCAGAAGGTTTCCACCAAGCAGGCAGTAAAGAATGCAGAAGGGGATGCACAGGCACCACACCATTTTGATCCCTGCGCGGAAGCCCTCCCTGATCCGTTCGTATTTCTGCGAGCCAAGATTTTGCGCCGAGAAATTGGAAATTCCGTTGCCGATGGTGGTAAAGGAAGTAATCACCATATTGTTCAGCTTCACCGCTGCGGAATATCCCGCCATCACAGAGGGGCCGAATCCGTTGATCACGCTTTGGATCAGGATATTGCCAATGGAAATGAAGCTCTGCTGCAAAATGCTGGGAACAGCAATGATGATAAATTTCTTCAGAAGGCCCTTATCAAAGAGCTTCGGATTCGTCTCTGTCTGTATTTTTTTAAGTCTGAACCATACTGTACACACAGCCAGAATGCAGCTGACTCCCTGACAAAGAAACGTAGCCCACGCAACACCGGCGACACCCATGCTAAAGGCTTTTACAAACAGAATATCCACTGCGATATTGGAGGCAGACGATACCGCCAAAAAGTAGAACGGCGTTTTGGAATCTCCCAATGCAGAAAAAATTCCGGTTGCGATATTGTAAAAGAACACAAAGGGAAGTCCCATAATAT
>CAMVYG010000172.1 GCA_947171615.1 uncultured Clostridia bacterium | reverse complement strand
CGCCAATCTATCGAATAGAGATCGCAGCGTATCTGTTTTTGCAGAAGCGCTGCGATTTTTAAATTTTTCTTTCACGGCGCAGGAAAAATTTAAGGCAATACCGCGCAATTCTAAGCGGTATATCGTGTTAGGGATTTTTTCGTCAGAATGCTCAGAAATATCGCAGGCATACTGGCGTATGGCAAGAGATTTCTGGGTAGTATGACGGAAAAATCACAAACGAGATGCCGCTTAAGCTGATAGGCGGGAATTGTGCGGTGTTGCCTTAACTGTGTTCGCAACTTTTTTTCCGTGAATCATGGGAGACGGCGTTGTAGAATGAGACCATAACAAACAGACGCATTCAGCAGATTATAAACCTATCTGCATACGAAACAGTTTCTCCGGTTTGGAGAGCTTCCCAAAAGAACTGCGTCTTGGTTATAAAGGCACATACAGCGAATTCGTGTATTCCAGCTCTGCCCTCCGAAGTGATACCCGGGATGTGCCTTGAATTGTGAAGATAGATGCGAACAGCAATCAAATACATCTAAACAACAGCCTGAAACGAGGCGCCTGCTTTAAGGAAGCAGGCTTCGTGGCTGGTGAAAGCCCGGCCCTGTTTATTTTATCGTAAACCGATTTTGAGAAAAGGCAACCGCTCTGCGGTTATTTGCTCTGCGGTTGTTTTATCGCATCTAGTAAAAAGGCGCCAACAGCAGTTGTGAATAGCTAAGAGGTTATAGCAGGTGACTTGTAATCACCGATCGCGGGTTCGACTCCCGCTTCAAACGGCGCCTTGATGACCGTCAATATGTGGAAAAGGAGAGAGGATCATGTTAAAGTATTTAAAGGAAGAAACGAATCTGACTACTACCGAAAACGGAGCGGTTACATACAGCACTGCGGGCTCCAACTGCCTTGACCTGTTTGCAACGGTGGGAGCGCTGCGCCGCGAAAGCGATGAAGAGATCCTTGCCCGTTTCATTCGGGCGTACGCCGAAGATGCCGATGCCGCCATGAAGCTCCTCTTTTTCGCAAGAGATATCAGAGGCGGATTGGGAGAGAGACGGGTGTTTCGTACTATCTTTACCTGGCTGGGTGAAAATGAACCGGATTCCGTCAGAAAAAACATTGCTTATGTGGCGGAGTATGGCCGTTATGACGATCTGCTGTCTCTGATGGGCACCTCCTGCGAGGGAGAAATGCTCTCCTTTTTGAAGGAGCGGTTTGATAGAGACATAGCAGCCCTTAGCCGGGGAGAAACAGTTTCACTGTTGGGAAAATGGCTTCCTTCCGTGAATGCGACAAATGCCCAAACCATAAATAACGCCAAGAAAATAGCGAAGTCCTTTGGAATGACTGACGCGGCCTATCGCAAGTCCTTGAGTGCGCTCAGGGCTCAGATCAAGATCATTGAAAATAATCTCCGGGAAATGGATTACAGCTTTGATTACGAGAAGCAGCCATCCAGAGCCATGTTTAAGTACCGAAAGGCTTTTTTGAGAAATGATGGTGAAAGGTACACGCAGTATCTTGATAAAGTGGTTTCCGGAAAGGCCAGACTGAACGCGGACAATGTTTCTCCTTATGAGCTGGTGGAGCCTTATCTGAATTGGGGCTGGTATACCGATCAGAGTTTTATGCGTTCTATCACTCCGGAGGAAAAGAATGTCCTGAATGCCACGTGGGATTCCATGCCGGACTATGGCGGAGATGAGAACGCTTTGGCGGTCATTGATACCTCCGGCTCCATGTACTGCGATGGCAGCCCTTTGCCTGCCGCTGTGGCACTTTCCCTGGGCTTGTATTTCGCGGAGCACAATAGGGGCCTGTTCAGAAATCACTTTATAGAGTTTTCTGACAGACCGCAGCTGATCGAGATAAAAGGTGAGACATTTGCAGACAGACTTCGGTATCTTGCAACATTCAATAAAGTTGCCGACACAAATCTGGAAGCGGTGTTCGACCTGCTTTTGAGTACTGCCGTGAAAAACAGGATTTCCCAGGAAGAACTGCCTGCCCGGCTGATCATTATTTCCGATATGGAGTTTAATCAGTGCGTAAATAATGCTTCCGCAGTGAATTTCGAGAACGCAAAGAAACGATTTGCCGAGGCAGGGTATAGGCTGCCCTCCATTGTGTTTTGGAATGTGGCCAGCCGGAACTGCCAGCAGCCGGTTACCATGAATGAACAAGGGGTAGCCTTGGTATCCGGCGCTACGCCGAAGATCTTTTCCATGATCGCTGATGGCAGCCTGTCTCCTTATGAATTCATGATGGAGGTTTTAGAGAGCGAGCGCTATGCGCCTATCTCTGCATAGTATCTTGTGTATTGTTAGGAGGAAAGAGTATGCTTAAAATAGAGGGTAAGATAAATACCGCGATCTGCTATGCATCCGTTATTGAAGAGGAGGCGATCGAGCAGATCAGACGAATGTGCGACTATAGCTTGACGGAAGGCAGCAAAGTTTGTATTATGCCGGACGTCCACGCCGGGAAGGGCTGTACCATCGGGACGACTATGACTGTGAAAGACAAGGCGTGTCCCAATATCGTAGGGGTTGATATCGGCTGCGGTATGTATACCGTAAAGCTGGCAGACCGGGAACTGGATTTTGAAAAGATCGATGAGGCCTGCCATTTTATCCCTTCCGGAATGAACGTGTGGGAAGGCCGGGTGGAACGCTTTGATTTGACAGCCCTGCGGTGCTACAGAAATCTCCGGGACGCCAAGAGACTTCAGAGATCTCTGGGAACCCTGGGGGGAGGAAACCATTTTATTGAGATCGATAAAGCTTCAGACGGAACCTGCTATCTGGTGATCCATTCCGGCAGCCGCAATCTGGGAAAACAGGTTGCAGAGCTATACCAGCAGCTGGCAGTGGATCTCCACATGGGAAAGGAAGAATATTTTCACCAAAGAGAGGAGATCATCAGAACCTATAAAGAAGAGGGCCGCCGTGGGGAGATCCAGGAGGCGCTGAAGAAGCTTAAGCGCAGCTTTGAATCAAAGCCTTTGCTTGTGCCGGAAGATCTTTGCTGGTTGTACGGCGCTTTCCTGGAGGATTATCTCAATGACGTGGAAATCTGCCAGAATTTTGCAAAAAGAAGCAGAGAGAAAATGGCGGAGATCATTTTGGAACGCACAGGGATGACGGGGGTAGACGCATTTCATACCATTCATAATTACATTGACACAGACGAGATGATCTTGCGGAAGGGCGCTATTGCGGCGCACGAAGGCGAAAAAATGCTGATCCCCATCAATATGAGGGATGGCTCTGTCATCGCAGTGGGGAAGGGAAATTCGGAATGGAACTACTCCGCGCCCCACGGAGCCGGCAGGGTGATGTCCCGAACGGCGGCCAGGGCCAATTTGGATCTGGAAGCCTACCGGGCGTCTATGGAAGGGATCTATACAACGTCTGTCAATGAGAGCACCATTGATGAAGCGCCCATGGCATATAAGGCGCTGGAAGATATTATTGACGTGATCAGGGACTCTGTGGATGTTCTTGAAGTTATGAAGCCGGTCTATAATTTTAAGGCAACAGAAGAAGACGTTCCGTGGAAAAAGAAGGTGATTTCAGATGAGGGAAACGATACTCTCAAAACTGAGAAAAATTGAAGAGGACGAAAAGGTTCGGATCCTTCTTGCGGTAGAATCCGGAAGCAGAGCTTGGGATTTTGCCTCGCCGGACAGCGATTATGACGTTAGATTTCTGTATGTTCGCGCCCAGGAGGACTACCTTCGCTTGGAGCAGACCCGGGATGTCATAGAGCTTCCGATCAACGAAGAACTCGATATCAACGGATGGGACCTTCAAAAGGCGCTGAGGCTGCTTTATCAGTCGAACCCTACGCTGTTTGAGTGGCTCTCCTCTCCAATCGTTTATCTGGAGACGGAGCTTGCCCAAAAGCTGAGAAGTATTGCGCAAGAGTATTTCTCGGTGAAAAAGAGCTTGTACCACTATGTCAGTATGGCGGAAGGGAATTACAGGGATTACCTGAAGCAGGATCTGGTCAGGGCAAAGAAATATTTTTACGTGCTCAGGCCGATCCTTGCGTGCAGGTGGATCTTGGAGAAACGCACTGCTCCTCCCATGGCTTTTTCAGATCTGGCGGAAGCAGAGCTGCCCTCGGAATTGCGGACGGAAGTATCCAGGCTTCTGGATCTGAAAACGCATTCCTGCGAGCTCAATAAGATTCCGAGGATCGACTGCATCAACGAGTACCTCGACAGCTCCATTGAGAGCATGAAGGAATTGGCGAAATCTGAGCCGGATATCGCCCGCAGCTGGGACAGCTTAAACACCTTTTTTCTTTCTGCAGTCCATGCAGCAAAGCCGGATTGAAAGCATGTTGACAGCCATGGCCTGCTCGCACAGGGCAGAGTCTGTGGCTGTCAAATGCTGTTTGGAATTTTTTGCACCGGAGTAACGCAGAAAGATGAATCCATTTTTTGCCCGCCGCAAAGTCAACGATCACTTTTGACGATGAAAACACCTGTATTCTGCGTATTCAGCTTACAGACGGCGTGTCGTTTTCCCATGGAACCAGATATGATATAGATTTTTGCTCAACTAAATGTAGGGACCGGCCTCCGGGCGGTCCGCAGGTTTTGCAGGGAATTTGCGGCCCGCCGGGGACGGTGCTATGTGCCGGTGGCACATGCCCAGCACCGACCGCAGTGAAGCGAAGAACGGGCCCTACAGAATAGCGTTTTTAGGGAATGATAATTTATACTTTTCACTTGCACTCGCTGTCATTCTGAACCGCCAAAGGCGGCGAAGAATCTCGAATAGTAGAAACTGACGCATAAAAAATCCTTTTACCCGCCAG
>CAMVYG010000171.1 GCA_947171615.1 uncultured Clostridia bacterium | reverse complement strand
CAGTTTTTAGTAGTTAGTAATTAGTTATTAGAGAAGGGCTGGGACTTTGCCTTCAATGGCATCTCTGAGAAGAAGATTCTGCGAGTCTTCACCCAGTGACGAAGGATATCGGTTAGTAGTTGTTGGTTGTTATAAAAAAATACTATAGTCGAGAAGCAGGCCATTGATCTGTGTGATTTCTATTGTGGAAATTTTAGAACGGGAAAGGATGTTTTCGTATGAAGCAATGTATTCACTGCGGAGCCAATTTGCCGGAGGATGCGGTAAGCTGTCAGAACTGCGGGGCGGTTTTCTCTGAGACCGCACAGGCTGTTTCGCAGCCAGAGCAGCCTGCCATACCGTTCCGTCCGGCCCCTCCGCCCTTTTATCCGGTTTCTCCGCCTCGTGTGGGAATGCCCCTGTACCCAAGTCTGCCCGTCGCTATACCGCCGCGTAAAGTGTTTTCCTGGGCAGACGTATGCACGATTTTAGGCTTTGCCTCTTCGGTGATCGGCTATTTCTGGGCCAGCCTGGTGCTGCTCCCTCTGGGTCTGGTAACTTCTTTGCTGGGCTTTCGGGGCAATAAGACCCGTGCTCTTGCCGTGGCGGGTATTGTGATCTCCGCCATTGGGCTTTTGATCAAGCTTATGATGATTTTAAGCGATGCCAGTTGGCTTCCTTACTGGATCACAAACGGAATTTGGTAAGGGCGCTGTTGTCTTGGATCGACCGCTGAAAGAACCTGTGAAATGTCACGGGTTCTTTTTTGCTTATGGGAAAAGCTATGAAAAACACCATGAGAACCGGTTGCGGCAAAAGGAAAAAATTGCTACAATAGGGGATGAAAAATGAGGGCTTCTTTAAGTAAGTCCTAAAAGCGAGGAAGATCTGTGTGAAAAAACTGCTTTGTTATATGAAAGGCTTCCGCAGGGAATGTGTGATCTCACCGGCCTTTAAGCTGCTGGAAGCTTCCTTTGAGCTTCTGGTACCGCTGGTGATGGCGGCGGTGATCGACATTGGCATCAAAAACGGGGATAAGCCCTATATTATCCGTATGTGCCTGCTCATGGTAGCGCTGGGCGTTACAGGGCTTTGCTGTACGCTGGTGGCCCAGTATTTTGCCGCAAAGGCCGCGGTGGGCTTTTCCTCCCGGCTGCGCCATGCGCTGTTTTCCCACATTCAAAAGCTGAGCTATTCGGAGCTGGACCGGGCGGGAACCGCTACCCTCATTACCCGTATGACAAGCGATATCAATCAGGTACAGAACGGCGTGAACCTTACCTTGCGTCTGCTCCTGCGCTCTCCTTTTGTGGTATTTGGCGCTATGATCATGGCGTTTACCATCGATTGGAAGGCAGCGCTGGTATTCGCGGTGGTGATCCCCCTTTTGTTTCTGGTGGTCTTTTGGATCATGCTCTGGACCATGCCCCGGTACAAGCGGGTACAGGCCGGGCTGGACCGGGTGCTGGGAGTCGCCAGGGAAAATCTGACCGGCGTTCGGGTAATCCGCGCCTTTGGCAAGGAACAAGCGGAAATTCAGCGCTTTGAGGAAGAAAACGAAAGCCTTACCCGGTTACAGACCTTTGTGGGCAAGATCTCCGCTCTCATGAATCCCCTGACTTATATTCTGATCAACCTGGCCACCATGGCGGTGATCTGGGTAGGAGGGCTGCGGGCGGATACCGGGGCCGTGTCTCAGGGCCAGGTGGTGGCTCTGGTCAATTATATGGCGCAGATTTTGGTAGAGCTTATCAAGCTAGCCAACCTGATCATCAACATTGCGAAGGCCCTGGCTTGCGCCAATCGGGTAGAGGCGGTGCTGGAGCTGCCTGTGGGAATGGAAGCTTCTCTCAAAAAAGAAATCGGGAAACAGCCGGGCGCACTGGCCTTTGAAAATGTAAGCCTTGCCTATCAGGGCGCGGGAGCGGAATCTCTTTCTCATATCAGCTTTTCCGCTGAACCCGGCCAGGTGGTGGGGATCATCGGCGGCACCGGCAGCGGAAAAACCAGCCTGGTCAATTTGATCCCCCGGTTTTACGACTGTACCTCCGGTAAGGTGCTGGTAAGCGGAACAAATGTAAAAGATTGGGATCCGGAGGCTCTGAGAAGCAAGGTGGGTGTGGTGCCTCAAAAGGCCACCCTTTTCTCCGGCACCATTCGGGAAAACCTTCTATGGGGAAAGGAAGACGCTTCCGAGGAAGAGCTGTGGCAGGCGCTGGAAACTGCCCAGGCCAAAGAGTTTGTAGAGCAAAAGGAGCGGGGGTTGGACGAGCCGGTGGCCCAGGGAGGAAGAAACTTCTCCGGCGGTCAGCGGCAAAGGCTTACCATTGCCAGGGCTTTGGTGCGAAAGCCTGATTTTCTGATTCTGGACGACAGCGCCAGCGCCCTGGACTATGCCACCGACTTAAAGCTGCGCACCGCTATTGCCAAGATGCAGGGCAGCCCCACAGTGCTGCTGGTTTCCCAGCGGGCGGCTTCCGTGCGGCAGGCCGATGTGATCGTTGTGCTGGACGACGGCGAGGCCGTAGGCGTGGGAACCCACGACGAGCTTCTGGAAAGCTGTGAGGTCTACCGGGAGATCTATGAATCTCAATTCCGCAGGGAAGAAAGGGGGCAGAGCCATGAGCAGGCAAAGTGAAAAAGCAAAAAAAGGCACGCTGAAGAAGGTGCTTTCCCATATTCGCCGCTATTGGTTTTTTATGGCGCTGTCTGTTTTGTTGGCGGCGGTTTCCGTGGCGGCGTCTCTGTATATTCCCATTCTCACCGGCAATGCGGTGGATCTGATCCTCGGCCCCGGGCAGGTGGATTTCCCCGGGATCTTCCGCATCCTTTTAAAGATCGGCATTGCGGTAGGCGTGGCGGCCCTGTGCCAGTGGACCATGAACGTGAGCAATAACCATGTGGCGTACCGAGTGGTGAGGGATATCCGAAACGAGGCGTTTCAAAAGATACAGAAGCTCCCCCTGAAGTATCTGGATTCTCACCCGGCGGGAGATGTGGTCAGCCGCATGATCGCCGATGTGGATCAGTTTGCCGATGGACTGCTGATGGGCTTTACCCAGCTGTTTACCGGGGTACTGACGATTTTCGGCACGCTGTTTTTCATGTTTTCCGTAAATGTGGGCATTTCCTTGGTGGTGGTGCTGGTCACACCGGTTTCCCTGGTGGCGGCAGGTTTTATTGCGAAGCGCACTTATGATATGTTCCGTATGCAATCCCAGGTGCGGGGGGAGCAGACCGGCCTGATCGAGGAAATGGTAGGGGAGCAGAAGGTGGTGCAGGCCTTCGGCAGGGAAGAGAAGGCGCTGGAGCAGTTTGACGAGGTCAATGATCGGCTGCGCAAATGCTCTCTGCGGGCGATTTTCTTTTCTTCCATCACAAACCCTTCCACCCGGTTTATCAATTCCCTGGTGTATACGGGAGTGGGCGTGGTAGGCGCGTTGTCCGTGGTGGGCGGCGGCCTTACCGTAGGCCAGCTTTCCTGTTTTCTGAGTTACGCGAACCAGTACACAAAGCCCTTTAATGAGATCTCCGGCGTGGTGACAGAGCTGCAAAACGCCCTGGCCTGTGCGGGCAGAGTGTTTGAGCTGATCGAGGAGGAGCCGCAGATCCCGGACGCTCCAAACGCTCTGCGTTTAGAGGATGTAGAGGGCAGAGTTTCCATCGAGGATGTTTTCTTTGCCTATCAGAAGGGCCAGCGGCTGATCGAGCATTTCAATCTGAACGTAAAGCCCGGCCAGCGGGTGGCGCTTGTCGGCCCTACCGGCTGCGGCAAAACCACGGTGATCAACCTTCTGATGCGGTTTTACGATGTGGATTCCGGCACGATTCGGGTGGAAGGCACAGATATCCGGGAGATCACCCGGAACAGCCTGCGGAAAAATTACGGCATGGTGTTACAGGACACCTGGCTCAAGCAGGGGACGATCCGGGAAAACATTGCCTATGGCAGGCCGGAGGCCACGCTGGAAGAGGTGGTGGAAGCGGCCAGGGCAGCCCATGCACACAGCTTTATCAAGCGGCTGCCTCAAGGATATGATACCGTGATCGGGGAAGACGGCGGAGCCATCAGCCAGGGGCAGAAGCAGCTTTTGTGCATTGCCCGGGTCATGCTCTGCCTGCCGCCTATGCTGATTCTGGACGAGGCCACCTCCTCCATCGATACCCGCACGGAGTCCCGAATTCAAAAGGCATTTGCCAAGATGATGCAGGGGCGCACCAGCTTTATTGTAGCTCACCGGCTTTCCACCATTCAGGACGCCGATGTGATCCTGGTCATGCGGGACGGTCATATCATCGAGCAGGGCAGCCATCAGGAGCTTCTGGCACAGGGCGGCTTCTACGCGGAGCTTTACAACAGCCAGTTCGCAGCGGGGTGAGCCGGAAGGGGAGAGATTTCGATTAGAAGAAACCAGCAGATAAACTTCTCTGGAAGCAGATTATGTAAATTTTTTCTTGATCTTCATACAAAGCAGCCGGAGAAGCCTAGAAGCTTGTCCGGTTGTTTTTGGCGGACCCGAAGGGGACGACCAGGCGCTTCGCACCTGATGGCTTGACCACCCCGCGCTTTGCGTGTGATACCGCCCTTGCCGATCTGTCCGTTAAAAAAACATGCAACAGCATGTTTTCTTAACGGACAGATCCTGCGGGTTCGATCCCCTTTGTACAATAAAAAAAGAGAAGCCAGTCACGAAGACTGTCTTCTCATTTGTGGTGGACCCGAAGGGGATCGAACCCTCGACCTCCAGATTGCGAACCTGGCGCTCTCCCAGTTGAGCTACGGGCCCATATATTAAGCTATTAAAAAAGGGGCAAGTAGCTAACAAAAAACATTACTATCGCCCTTGAGGTTGCGAACAGAGTGGCGACCACATGAGATA
>CAMVYG010000170.1 GCA_947171615.1 uncultured Clostridia bacterium | reverse complement strand
CCTTGCCCAGTTTGTGCTTCGCACAACGGGCAATCGGCACATTATACCAACGCACGTTCCGTGCTTATGGTATAATGAAAAAAGAGGAAGATTTCCCGCAAGCAGTCAAAGGGCCGGCGCAGCGCTTCTCTGCGATCCAGGGCCCAGTCAGTATGACTCAGCAATTTATCTGCCGACTGCATACAGGAGCCGGCAGCAAAAGGAAAATCCCGGAAACCGCTTTTTGTACGGTTTCCGGGATTTCTTTCTCAGGAGCTTTTGAATTATTGGTTTCTTCCCGCCAAGGGCGGGAAACCCTGGGAATGCGCAGGGGTTATCAGAGCGAAATCAGGTTAACTCAGCGATTCCCCTGCTATTAAACATTTCCCTTTACAGCCCTGCTTATCGGCGCCGAGCCCTTTTACTGATAGCGGGGCCAGGCAATTTCTACGCCCATCTTTTTCTTGTTTTCCTGGAATTTCTGGTTCTTATATTCATCCAGTTGTTCCATGCCCATCTGATCCATTTGGGCGATGGCTTCGTTGTAGAGATTTTTAGCCTCTTCTTCGGAGGAAGCCATAATGATCTGCGCGGTCTGCTGTGACCAGTAATCGTCGATCTGGGCGGCAATTGCTGCCAGATCGGAACCGCCTTCCGGCATTACATTGCTGAAGATTTTGTCATCGTAATAATGGCCGTCCATGTACTGGATGCGCCCGTTGACCTCAGCCTCCTGCACAGGATCCATGTCATCCGTTGGCCATGCCAGCTCTACGTCCACGTAATCCAGCAGGTACTCCTGGATCCCGCTGCGGGTTCTGTTGTTGTATGCGGTGGCATCCGCGTCGCGCTCCTGAGCGAACTCAGGCTTGATAACCGCCTTTCCGTCTACCATATCATAGCAGCCAACGCCGCCCAGGTAGTAGGAAACCCCGCTTTCCGGCTGGGACATAAATGCGAGCAGCTGGATCGCTCTGGCCGGATCCTTACAGTTTTTGGAGATCTCCGTGCCGGTCCATCCGCCGGTAGTCGAAGGAGTGATAATGGGTTCCTTACCGCTGTCACCCTTGATATGGCCGATATACACCATCAGAGCATTGTTGTCGGAATAATAGAGATCCTTATACCCGTCCATTTCAGATACGACTGTACCTGCAAAATACCCACCAGAGGAAACCTTCTGCTTGCGCAGGACGTTATCCATGGTAAATTCCTCGTCAGACAGCAGTCCCTCGCGGTACAACCGGTTCTGGAACAGAAGCGCCTCCAGATACTCAGGCTGACGACACATATTCAGCAGATTCCCGTCTTTATCCTCTCGATCCAGGCCAAACTGTTCCGCATAAAATTGAGTAGTACTTCCGCCGGCGCCGTGGATGGGTTCCACCGTGACGCCATTATAAACGATATTCGCTTCTTTTACCTTCTTCAGGGCTGCGATCATACCGTCTTTTGTCTGCATATCTTCAGGCTTGATCCCCAACTGATCCATAATGTCCTGACGGGCAAAGTTGACATTGTGGGAAGTCAGATATCCGCCGCGGGATTCCGTGTCTGTAACGTCATAGAAATAGCTGGCGAAGGAATACCAGTGTCCGTCATTTTCGTTGCGGTACCAGTCCATCATAGCGGGTACCACGCGAAAATCCGGGGCGTATTGATCCCGGAGGTCGTCCAGGGGCAGAAGAAGCCCGGCATTCTCCATGGAAATGCGTTCGGAAGAAACAACGTCATAGGTAACGATATCGGGAAGGCTGTCTGTGGTGATCAGAACATTCAGCTTCTCCTGATTGCCATAGCTGTAGGACAGGGTAACGCCTGTTTCCTCCAACATCCATTTGTCAAATTCGTTGTTTTCCGGGTCAAAGGTCAACGAGGCCCAGTCGTACCCAATAAACCACTCCAGTGTGATGGGCGAAGTGTCCGTCTTCCAGCTGGGGGTGGCTATCGCAGTTCCTGAAGATTCAGGTTGATTCCCCTCGGCCTGAGAGGAGCCGCTGGTTGCCGGCGACGGAGCGCTTGAGCCTGATGTGGGACTTGGATTCCCGCCGCATCCGCACAAAAGTGCGGCAGTGCAGGCAACGGCCAAAACAATCTTTAGATTTTTAAGCATCGTTCTTTGTCCTCCTTACAGATTAGTAATTTATGATAGGCAAAACGCCTGTCAGCCTTTTAAAGAACCGATCATAATGCCCTTGACAAAATATTTTTGCAAGAAGGGATACACGCAGATGATCGGCAACGAGGTAACCACCATGGCCGCCAGCTTGATGGTTTGGGGCGTGATCTGGCGGGCAGATTCCGGCAGTTGCAGCATCGCCTGGTTCGCAAGTCCCCTGGCGGTTCCGGCGTCTGTAATAACTTTCTGTAAAAACAGCTGGATCGTCTGAAGCTTGGCAGACGAGGTGTACATCATGGAATCAAAAAAGGAATTCCAATGGCCTACCAGAGAGAATAATGCAATCGCTGCCAGAACCGGCTTTGAAAGAGGAAGGACCAGTTGGAAGAAGATTCGGTATTCTCCGGCGCCATCGATTTTCGCGGCTTCCATCAGATTGGGGGGCAGCTCCGCAAAGAAGGAACGGATGATGATCATATTCCAAACGCTGAACAGCCCGGGAATGATGTAGACCCAGAAGGTATCGTACAAACCCAGATTTTTGATGGTCAAAAAGTAAGGGATCAACCCGCCGCCAAAATACATGGTCAGCATCATGTAGGGGATATAAAACTTTTTTCCCTGTAACTTAGGGCGGCTCAGCCCATAGGCCGCAAGAGAAGTGACAAACAGGCTGGTGACTGTTCCAACGATGGCCTTCAGTGCCGTAATGGCGAAGGAATTGAGGATCGTCTTGTCACGGAATACAGCCTTATAATTGTAGAAGGTGAACTTACGGGGCCACAGGTAAACCCCACCCGTTAAGTAGTCTGATCCATCATTCAGGGAACCTACGACAGAATACCAAAACGGGAACAGCATAACCACCATCATTAAAATCATGAGGATCACGTTCACCACGTCGAACATCTCAATTTTTTGTTTCCGGCTTGTCATGGAAATATTCACCTCAAAATATCAGAATAAGCTTTTTTCCGTTACTTTCCTCGACGTCCAATTCGCTATGACCAGCAGCATGACAGACACAACAGACTTCAGCAGATTTACCGCAGTGGAATAGGACATTCTTCCCTGGCTGATGCCGATTTTATATACGTAAGTATCCAGAGTTTCGCTGTAGTTCAAATTCAGAGGATTTTGGAATATCAGGATTTGTTCAATGCCGGTGTTCAGGATAGAACCGATCTGCAGGATCAGCATGATCACCACTGTGCCCATGATGCTGGGCAGGGATATGTACCAGATGCGCTGCATACGGGAGCACCCATCCACTATGGCCGCTTCATACATTTCCTGATCCACCCCGGAAAGAGCCGCCACATAAATGATGGAACCGTAACCCAGCCCTTTTATCAGGTTAGACAGGATATATATGGCGTAAAACCAGCTGCCGTGAGCCATAAAATTAATGGGCTCCTTTGAGAGACCAAGGGCCATACAGATGTCGCTGAAAATACCGGTGGGCCGCAGCATTTCCATTACCAGGCCAGCAAAAATCACCCATGACAGAAAATAGGGTAAATAGGATACTGTCTGTGCGACCTTCTTAAAATGGACGCCCTTCAGTTCACTGATAAGGATTGCCAGAATGATAGGCGTAGGGAAACATATCAAAGTGCCAAACACGTTGAGCACCATCGTATTTCTCAGAACCTTCCACAAAGAGGGATCCACCAGAAATTGCTGGAAGTATTTCAATCCTACCCACGGGGAATTCCAGATTCCATCGGTAATGTTGAAATCCTTAAAGGCGATGATGATTCCATACATTGGCACATAAGCGAACACAAACAGGATCAACACCGCAGGCAGAACCATGGATTGCAGCGCAAGCTGTTCGCGCAGGCTGTAATTGCGCTTTGATCTTCCTTCCGTTTTCTTCATAAAGCCCCCTCCTTGCTAAATCATCTGCTTTACATGGGTTTCAAGCTTCTTTATTTTTAGGATACAGGAGCCTTTCCTTTTTTCAAATAACAAAATTAACGAAATTTTCACATTTTTTACGATTCTTTTGAATTTTGCTCTTATTTCTCACACTTTTGTGATAAAATTAGGGCAGAAAGAGCAAAACAATCTGCTCATCCCTGCCCATTTTTACATATTCCGCTTTTCTTTACTGAAGAAAAATTACCGTGGGATCCGGAAGGTAACCATTGTCCACGAACCCTCCTGACTGTCAATATGCAGTGTGGAGCCTTCCGAGTAGAACAGCCTTAAGCGCCGGTCGATATTCTCCAGCCCGATTCCGATCTCCGAACCGTTTTCGCCTGTTTTCAGGCTTTCCCGGATCTCCTTCAGACGTTTGGAGGAAATACCCTTTCCATTGTCGCAGATCTCAAACAGGATGGAGTTTCCCAGGTCGATGCAGGAAAGGCTGATCCGCATGGGTTTCCCACAGTAGCCGTGATTAAAGCTGTTTTCGACCAAGGGCTGCAGGAGGAAACGGATCACCTTTTTTTCATACAGCTCCAGAGGCACAGTCGCCTCAAACTCAATGGATTCATATTTCAGCTTCTGTATGTGGATATATCGGTTTACCTGTTCCAGCTCCTCCTGGATGGTAGCATAATCCCCCTCCTTTGACAGACTGTACCGGAGCAGGCCGGAAAACGAGGTGATAGCATCTGATTCCTCTGTATGGCCGTGAAGATCCATCCGATAGGAAAACACCTCCAGTGTGTTGTACAGGAAGTGGGGACCTATCTGCTGGCGTAAAGCCTTTAGCTGACTTTCTTTTGCCAGAGCTGTCTGCTGAGCAGTCAGCTTCATCAAATTCTGAATCTTCACAATCAGGGCGTTGAAAGCCCCTGTGATCTGAGCGATCTCGTTTTCACCGGTCA
>CAMVYG010000169.1 GCA_947171615.1 uncultured Clostridia bacterium | reverse complement strand
CGTCAACCGCTAGGTTGACTTGCGTTTTTTCCTTGAAATTGTCTCATTCTGATCAAAAATTCGTCATTTTCTCCTGTTTTTAAACCAACCCTGGGCAAAAAAGCGGGCTCACAGTAGTCTGCTTTTTTTTAAATAATAATATGTGAGGAACAGAAGAGAACCTGTTTAGGTGCGCTTGTTCGACGACTTTCGACAAAAAATGCAAAGGACACTTGCAAAGAATTACAAATGTAGTATAATTAAAATTAGAGAGGGTGGCGTTATGGACGAACCGGTGCTGAAAATCCCTGCAAAAAGGTATGGCGGAGATTCTGCGGTAGTCTCTGTGCGGCTTCCAAAGGATATGCTGCGGGAGCTGGACCAGGCGGCCCAGGCGGCAGGCAGAACCCGCAATGAGATCATGAGCCTGGCTTTAGAGTTTGCTTTGGAGCATATGGAGGTCACAAACCAGAAGATAGAGGAGGAACCCGAAGCATGACGGTGATCAAATGTAAAATGTGCGGCGGCGATATGGAGCTTTCGGAGGATAGATCCTTTGGAACCTGCGAATACTGCGGCAGCGTTATGACACTGCCCGGGGTAGACGATGAGCAGATGGTCAGCGCCTTTAACCGGGGCAACGATTTTCGCCGGATCGGAGAATTTGATAAGGCTCTGGCAGTGTACGAGCGCATTGTGGAACAGGATGATAAAAACGCGGAGGCCCACTGGTGCTGTGCGCTGTGCAGGTTCGGCATCGAGTATGTGGAAGACCCGGAAACCCATCAGTGGTTTCCCACCTGTCACCGGGTGAGCTTTGACAGCTTTTTAAAGGATGTGGATTACCTGGCGGCTTTGGAGCATTCCGACGCCGCCACCCGAAGCCAGTATGAAAAGGAAGGCGAGAAGATCGCCCAGGTGCAGAAGGGGATCCTTGCCACCTCACAGCAGGAGGAGCCATTTGACGTGTTCCTGTGCTATAAGGAATCGGAGGAAGACGGCTCCCGCACCCGGGACAGTGCTCTGGCTCAGGAAATCTATTATGAGCTGACGGAAGAGGGCCGCCGGGTATTCTTTGCCCGGATCACTTTGGAGGATAAGGCGGGGATAGAATACGAGCCTTACATATTTGCCGCATTGCAATCCGCCAAGGTGATGATCGTGGTGGGAACCACCGCCGCGCACCTGAACGCCGTGTGGGTGAAAAATGAGTGGAGCCGTTTCCTGGCCCTGATGAAAACAGACCGCTCCAGGCTCTTGATCCCCTGCTACCGGGATATGGACCCCTACGACCTGCCGGAGCAGCTTTCCATTTTGCAGGCCTATGACATGGGAAAGATCGGCTTTATTCAGGATCTGATCCGGGGCGTCAACAAGGTGTTGAACGGAACGAAGGAAGAAAAAAAGGAAGAGGAAGAAATTCAGGGAGAGTCCGGAAATTTGTCCGCGCTGCTGAAGCGGGGCGAGTTGGCTCTGGAGGATGGAGAATGGCAGAAGGCCGATGAGTTTTTTGAAAACGCCCTGAATCTGGATGCGGAAAATTACAGCGCTTATCTTGGAAAATTTCTGGCGGAGCAGCACCGCTCCACCCTGGAAAAGGTAACGCAGGATCAAGCAGCCCGCTGCGCCCGTGTAAACCCCGAAACGCTGAAGGCCTGCCCCGAAGATACCCAGCGGATCGACAGGGCAGTGGAGCAGTATGGGGTGGAAGGCCGCCTGAGTGCGGAAACTATTAAAAAAACCTTTAATTTCGACTTGGGTTATGCGGCCTCTGCCGCCAAGTGGAAGCAGCTTCTGACAAAGGAGGAAGAATTCTGGAGCCATAAGCTGTTCCAGCGGGCTTTGCGCTTTGCCCAGAGGGCGGAAAAGGAGCCCCTGGAGCAGGCCAGAGACCGGGTGCTTTCCAGAATTCGGGAGCGGTATGAGGCCGCAAAACTAGAAGACGAGAAGGCACGGGCTCAGGTAGAGCAAAGCTACCGTGCCCATTTGGATGAGGCGGAGAAAAAAGTCGCCCAGCTCAGCGCGGAGGCCCATAAGGCGGAAGAAACCCGGCTTCAGAACCAGTATGAAAGCGCCTGCCAGAAGCGGGGGGATGTGCGCTCTACCATTGACCTCCGACAGGCGGAAACCATGTTTCAGGAGCTTGGCGAATACCGGGACAGCAAGGAACAGGCGGAAGCATGCCGACAGGCCATTTTGGATCTGGAGGCAAAAGCCCGGGAAATGGCTGAGAAGGCCGCCGCCGCTCGAAGGAAGAAGCTGCTTATTATTGCCGCTGCTGTTTTGGTTGTGGTAGTTTTGGCATATTATTTGATTGCTTGTGTGATTCTTCCCCAGTCTCGATATACTGCTGCCGAAGAACTGTTGGTTGCCGGGAAGTATGAGGAGGCCGCCCAGGCTTTTGCCGAAATGGGCGAGTATAAAGATGCGGCTGACATGGTACAAGAGGTGAAATATGTCCAAGCGGAAGCGCTTTTCCAACAGGGAGACCTGGCCTTAGCGCGCACGAAGTTTGTGCAACTCGGAAATTATAAAGATGCATCGGATCGTGTAAACGAGTGTAAGTATAAGCAAGCGGAGGAATTCTTCCAGCAAGAAAAATTTAATGAGGCACAGCGCATATTTCGAGAACTTGGAAATTATAAGGATGCCCCGGATCGGATGGAAGAGTGTCAGAAGAGATGGGATGAAAATGATAAGAAACAAAAGGAAATCACTTATTCTCAGGCAGAGAAGCTTTTCCAGCAGGGAAAGTTGGAAGATGCACAGATTAAGTTCCAGAAGTTGGGAGACTACAAAGACGCTTTGGATCGGGCAAAGGAGTGTAAGGCACTGATACAGGAGCAAGATAATGCGGAGGCTTATACACGGGGAGTAGAGTATTTGCAGCAGGGAGATCTGGAAGCGGCGGAATCTGTATTTGAGGAGCTGAGTCTGAGCAGTTACAAAGACGCTTCAAATCAGTTGGATGAAATCCATGCGATGTACTATGAAACCGGAGAAGGATATCTTTCTGAGGGGAAAAAGGCACAGGCTGCAATATACTTTTCCAAGGCGGACACTTATAAGGATGGAATAGTCCGTGGAAAAGAACTGTGGGAAGACATGCGTGAGCGTCAGCGTCTAACTGGAAACAATATAGTTTTACAAGAAGACGGACAAGTTGTTGACGAAGAGAAAGTGTTGTGGGAACCTTCTGATGGCGTGATAGAAATTACCTCTGGAGCAGATCACATTCTCGGTTTGAAAGCGGATGGTACGGTGTTAAGTTATAGTGAATTTCCTTTGCAGCCTCTTGCCCCTGATCCATCATTTGTAAGCGACTGGGCCAATGTGGTATCGATTTCTGGAAACGTCTCTTGTGTATTTGGCTTGCTGAATGATGGCACTGTAATACGTAAGGAACGAAAAGACATTGATTTTGATTATTCGGCCATAGACAGCTGGAAGGATATTGTAGCTATTTCTGCTTCAACTTATCAGGTTGTAGGTCTGAAAGCTGATGGTACCGTAGTGGCGACAGGCAAAAATACGTTTGGTGAATGTTCTCTTTCTGATTGGAGCAACATTATTGCTGTTACTACTGGATACAGATATACCGTGGGGCTAAAGGCTGATGGCACCCGCGTGTCCGCAGGCAAAATTTCGGATACTGATGTGGCGAATATAAGCTTTGGCGAACAGGTGGATCTACAGGGCGATTGAACTGTTTTAAGTTCTTTTTAGATAACACAAAACCAAAATAAAGGGGGAAGTAAGATGGCAGAAAAAAGCGGAGATCGCAGACATTTACTGAACGTAATTAAGTTTGAAGGGGAAAGCGGCGCGCTGGTGTGGAAGCACCCGGTGGAGGATTTTAACATGGGCTCTCAGCTGATCGTCCACGAGGGGCAAGAGGCGCTGTTTTTTCGGGACGGCCAGGCTTTGGATCTGTTCGGCCCGGGCCGCTATACGCTGGAAACAGACCGCCTGCCTGTAATGGGAAAGCTGTACGAGCTGCCCACCGGCGGGGAAAGCCCCTTCCATTCCGAGGTTTATTTTATAGACCTTACCACCCAGATGGGGGTAAAATGGGGCACCGATACGAAGGTTCGGCTGTTTGACCCGGCCTCCGGTCTTCATGTGGAGCTGGGGGCCAGCGGGGAGTTTTCCGTTCGGGTCACAGATTCCCGGCGGCTTCTGGTCAAGCTGGTGGGCAGTACCGATACCCTTACCCGGGATCAGCTTTTGGGCGAGGGCGGCGGCAGCTTTTTCCGGGCCATGGTAATGACCCAGGTAAAAAGCTTTTTGGCGCAGACCATCAAGGAGAATGCCATCAACGTGCTGGAGATCGACGGGCGGCTGATGGAGCTTTCCGCCGCATTGCGGGAGAGGATCAACGCTCCTCTGGCGGAGTATGGCCTGACCCTGCCGGAATTCTATGTCAGCCGGATCGTCACGCCGGACGAAGACCCCAATTTCCGGAAAATGAAGGAGCAGTACGCCGAGCAGTACCTTACGGTGCGGCAGGAGGAAATTCGCCGGAGCGAAGCTCAGGCTGCGGCACAGCGCATGGCTGTAGAGGCGGAGACCCAGGCCAGAATGAAGATCATCGGCGCGCAGGGAGACGCCGAGGCCCTGAAGATCCAAAAGGCGGCGGAAGCAGAGGCGTACCATATGCAGGCGGAAGCCGAGGCCCAGGAAATGAAGCTGAAGGGATATACCTATCAGCAGGAGACCACCCGCCAGGTAGGCATGGAGGCTATGAAAAACGGTATCAGCGGAAGCGGCTCCGGCGGGCTGGGGGATATTGCCGGACTGGGTGTGACCCTGGGCGCTATGGGCAGCGTGGTAAACATGACCAAGGAAGCCCTCGACCCCATGCTGAATACCGCGGGCGTCGTGGGCCAGGCAGCGGCGGCCTCTGTATCTGCTGCCTGGGACTGCGCCTGTGGGCGGAAGGGCGTTACCAGCAATTTCTGCCCGGACTGCGGCAGCAAGCGGCCTGCGCCGTCAACTGCGGTTTCCTTAT
>CAMVYG010000168.1 GCA_947171615.1 uncultured Clostridia bacterium | reverse complement strand
CCCCTCTGCTGGGAGGTGCGCTGCTGTGATCGAATTTTCCCTGTTGCTGAACTGGCTATTTCAAACGCTGGTGGCCTTTGCCGCCACCATTGCCTTTTCCATTATTTTCCATACTCCCAAAAAGGAATACCTGCTGACCGGGATCACCGGAGGCGTAGGGTGGCTTGTGTATCTTCTTTCCATGCACTTAGGCTGCGGCACAGTGGCCGCCTCCTTTTTCGCCACGGTGGCCCTGGCTTGGCTTTCCCGCATTTTTTCCTTTGCCCACAAGGCCCCTGTCACCGTCTATTTGATTTGCGGTATTTTCCCGCTGGTGCCCGGCGCGGGTATTTATTATACCGGCTACTATTTCTTTATGAGCAACAATGCGCTGGCCCTCAGCAAAGGATTGGAAACCATTAAGATCGCCATTGCCATTGCTTTAGGCATCGGCATTGTGCTATCTCTGCCCCGGTTTCTGTTCACGTTCCGCAAAGCGCCAAAAACCACTGACACGCCCCAAAAGTCCTGAGAGAAAGGCGGAAAAAAATGCCTCTGCGCAAAGTCACTATCGCAAAAAATGATGAAGGACAGCGGCTGGATAAGTTTTTGACCAAGGCTTACCCAAATCTGCCCCAATCTGTTCTCTATAAATGTATTCGCCAGAAGGATGTAAAGCGAAACGGCAAGCGGTGCCAGATCTCCGACAGGCTTCTGGAGGGGGACGTACTTTCCCTGTACTGGCAGGAGGAATTTTTTCAGAAAGAGGAGCGGGAATACGACTTTTTGAAGGCCCCTTCCTCCCTTACTGTTTTATATGAGGATCAAAACATTCTGCTGCTGGATAAAAAACCGGGACTGATCGTCCACCCGGATGAAAATTATCATTTTGATTCTCTCATTGCCCGGGTGCAGCATTACCTGTACGATAAGGGCGAATACCGCCCGGAAGAGGAAAACGCCTTTGCCCCGGCGCTTGTGAATCGGATCGACCGCAATACCGGCGGCATTGTTATGGCGGCAAAAAACGCCGAAGCCCTGCGGATCATGAACCAGAAGGTAAAGGATCGGGAAATGCACAAGCTGTATCTCTGCGTGGTGTGCGGACGGCTTTCGAAAAAGGAAGGCACCCTCACCGGATTCTTAGAAAAAAATGAGGCGCAGAACCGGGTCTATATTTCCAAAAAAGCCAAAGAAGGCGCGAAAAGCATTGCCACCAGATACCGGGTGCTGGAGGAACGCCGGGATTTTTCCCTGCTGGAGGTGGAGCTGCTCACAGGGCGCACCCACCAGATCCGGGCGCATTTCGCCTCCATCGGCCACCCGCTGGCGGGAGATGGAAAATACGGTAAAAATTCTCTCAACAAACAAACGGGTTTTCCCTATCAGGCTTTGTATTCCTATAAGCTCCGGTTTGATTTTTCCACAGACGCCGGCGCTTTGAACGACCTGGACGGAAAAGAATTCACGGCGGAAAACATCTGGTTCCTGCCGGAATTCCGAAAATTCCCGAAGTGATTTTTCCTTTCAGACGCATAGAGAACCCCCGAAGCGGCATGAAACGCTTCGGGGGTTTTTGCGTCATGGAACGTTCCTGTTCCGCTTTATTTCGTGCGCTTCTTTTCCGTGAGCAACAGCTTTACGTCCTCATCGCCCGCAATGGCATGGAGCACCTCCTGCTTGCGCAGGAGATGGAGCGCGATGGAAAGGATCAAATTGCAGCAGGTGACAATGGCAAGGGTAAGCTTTCCCGCATTGCCACTTTTCTGTTTTTGGGGAGTTTTCCGCCCCGCGCCAGATTTTTTCATGTTTATGACCATTCCTTTCCATGCTTCCTGTTCTTCCTAATCCTTTTTTGCAAAAACCTATCGCGGGCTTTCAAGCGCACATTCTATATAATGATCCAGCAGCGGGTATATCCATTCTCCCAAGGGGGAAAAGGAAAAGCCCAGCTTCTCTGCCAATTCGGTATTGAAAGTATGCTCTTTTGCTCCATTATAGGGGCCGGGGTCTCCGTTTTGTGTCAAAACAGGCCGCTTCCCTGTTTTCTCCGCCACATACTCTGAAATTTCCTTCAGGGAAAGTGCCCCCGGGCTTGCTCCGTTTACAGCCCCCTGAAACCCGGTGGTTCCCAGAAATGCCAGAAATTTCCCCGCTTCGTCTGAACGGACAAATGCCATTTGCTCTGAAAAATTGTCAAGAAGCATAGCCTTGCCGGTTACGATATGCTCTACATAAAAGAAAAGCCGTCGGGTATAATCATCTTCTCCCACCACGAAAGGGAACCGCACGGCAATAGAGGGCTGATGGGAATATTCCTGAGCCAAGGCGCGCTCCGCCTGCCGCTTCCCCTCATCGTAGGGAAAATCCGGTCTGCCTCCCCACACCACAGGTTCCGCAAAAGGGTCAAAATCTGTCTCTTTTGTGTCCCAATGCTCCTGATAAACCGATGCGCTGGAAATGAAAATATATTTTCGACAGGAAAGGTGTAAAAGCAGCTTTCTGATATCATTGGAGCAATAGGCAAGATTGTCATACACCAGATCAAAGCTTTTCCCGGACAGCGTCTTTTCCAGTGTTCCCTCATCGGTTCTGTCCAATACGATGCGATCCACCGCGTCCCCAAAACTGTCTCCAGCAAGCCCTCTGTTTGCCAGAGTCACCTGATGGCCGGCCGCAAGCAGCTCCCGCACCAGATGCCTGCCCATCATGCGTGTACCGCCGAGAACCAAGATTTTCATAAAGTTTTCTCCTTTAGGAAAGCTGCGTTATTTCTTATACTCCTGCTCACAGTATTTACAGCGATACCGGTGGGACTCTTCCCCGCAGAGCACAAAAACCTGATCCACCTGCTCCACGCTGGTAATGCACCGGGGATTTTTGCAGGAAATGATATTGACAAGCTTTTCCGGCAGCGCCGGTTTTTTCTTTTCCACCAGCTTTCCGTTTCGGATGGTGCAGACCGTGGCGTTATCATCGATAAAGCCCAACACGTCCAGATCGATATTCATTACGCCTTCGATCTTGATAATATCTTTTCTGCCGAATTTTTCGCTTTTGGCATTCTTGATAATGGCTACGCAGGTATCCAGCTTTTGCAGCTCCAGAAGCTCATAGATCCGCATACCGAGACCGGCGGTGATATGATCGATAACGATGCCGTTTTCTATACTGTCAATATTCAGCACGTTTCTTCCTCCCTTTCCAAAACATCGGGCGTAAGGCCCAGCAGCGACAGGATCAACGCCATGCGGACAAACACGCCGTTTCTCGCCTGGGTAAAGTACATGGCGCGGGGATCGCTGTCCACCTCCTGGGCGATTTCATTCACTCTGGGCAGGGGATGCAGCACAGCCAGATCTTTTTTGCCCAGCGCCAGTTTTTCTGGGGTGAGAATGTAGGAATCCTTCAGACGAACGTAATCCTCTTCGTTAAAAAAGCGTTCCCGCTGGACCCGGGTCATATAGAGGATATCCAGCTCTTTCATGACTTCCTCCATATCCCGCACCTCCCGGTAGGGGTGGCCGGAAGGCTCTATGACTTCTTTCAAAATGTACCCCGGCATTCTGAGCTCCTCCGGGGAAATCAAAATAAACCGCACATTCTCATACCGCACCAGGGATTTTACCAGGGAATGAACGGTGCGGCCAAATTTCAGATCACCGCACAGTCCGATGGTCACGCCGCTGATCCCTCCCCTGCTTCGACGAATGGTTAAAAGATCCGTCAAGGTCTGGGTGGGGTGCTGGTGGCCGCCGTCTCCGGCGTTGATCACCGGAATTCCGGAATACCGGGAAGCCACATAAGGCGCGCCCTCCTTGAAATGGCGCATGGCGACAATATCGGCATAGCCGGAGATCATGCGAATGGTATCGGCAACGCTTTCTCCCTTGGCGGCAGAGCTGTTTTCCGCTGAGGCAAAGCCCAGCACCTTGCCGCCCAGGCGCATCATGGCCGATTCAAAGCTCAGCCTGGTGCGGGTGCTGGGCTCGTAAAACAGGGTGGCAAGAATTTTTCCGTCACATTGATGGGCGTACTCCCCCGGACGGGAAATGATATCCTCCGCCAGGGTCAAAAGCCGGTCTGTTTCTGCTCTGGTAAAATCCAAAGGATCGATCAAATGGCGCATAGCGTTTCCTCCTTTTCCCGCAGGCCGGAAGCAAGGCTCTTTTCCCCGCCACAGGCCGACAACAGAAAGGCCTCTCCGGACACGCCGAAGAGGCTCTGCTTTTTTATTCCTCGTCTTCGGGGGCGTCCCAGTTGTGCCACACGTTCTGCACATCGTCGCTGTCTTCCAGAAGATCCAGCATCTTCTGCATTTTCTCCGCGATCTCCGGATCGGCGATGGCAGTGTAGGTATCGGGAACCATTTCCACCTCGGCGGAAACGAATTCGTACCCCTTCTTTTCCAGATCTTCCCGAACACCGCTGAAATCAGAAGGTTCCGTGGAAATTTCAAACACGTCCCCGTCCGCCGCGAAATCGGAAGCGCCTGCTTCCAGCGCGTCGGTCATGACCGTATCTTCGTCAAGCCCTTCCCGTTCAATGACGATAACGCCCTTCTTGTTAAACATGAAGGAAACGCAGCCGGTGGTGCCCAGATTCCCGCCGAACTTATCAAAAGCGTGGCGCACATCAGCCGCCGTGCGGTTCCGGTTATCGGTAAGAGCCTCTACAATAACAGCTACGCCGGAGGGGCCGTACCCTTCATAGGTAACGTCCTCATAGTTGTCGGAGCTTCCGTCACCTGCGGCCTTCTTAATAATGCGCTCGATATTGTCGTTGGGAACATTTGCAGCCTTTGCCTTGGCGATGCAGTCCCGCAAACGGGAATTCGCCGCCGGGTCAGCGCTGCCGCCCTCTTTTACCGCCACGGTAAGCTCACGGCCGATCTTCGTAAAGATCTTGGCCTTTGCGCCGTCCGCTTTTTCCTTTTTCCGCTTAATGTTGTTCCATTTTGAATGTCCTGACATATTGAAACCTGCCTCACATAATAAACTTTACTACCGGCTATTATACTAT
>CAMVYG010000167.1 GCA_947171615.1 uncultured Clostridia bacterium | reverse complement strand
GCCCCGGAAGGGATGACCTTTACCAAAGAAGAGATCGCGGAGCAAACGCGGTTTCAGGAACAATATTATCATACTGAGATCAGAATGGAAGCGCCATTTGAAAGGAGAAACCAGAAATGAACGCAAAAGGAACAGTGCATAAGTATGGAGATGACGTGAATACTGACGTGATCATTCCCGCCCGGTATTTGAATACCGCCTCTCACAGTGAGCTTGCCGCCCACTGCATGGAGGATATCGATAAGGATTTTGTGAAGAATGTGCGTCCCGGTGATATTGTGGTAGCCCTGAAAAATTTTGGCTGCGGCTCCTCCCGGGAGCATGCGCCCATCGCCCTGAAGGCCTCTGGAGTTTCCTGTGTGATCGCCTCAACCTTTGCCCGTATTTTTTATCGCAACTCCATCAATATCGGCCTGCCGATCCTGGAATGCCCTGAAGCGGCGGAAGGCATTTCCGCCGGAGATATTGTTTCTGTAGATTTTGATTCCGGCCTTATCACCGATGAGACTACCGGAAAAACCTATCAGGCCCATCCTTTTCCGCCCTTTATCAAAAATATCATCGCCAGCGGCGGGCTCTTGGAGTCTATTGCGAAAAAGTGAGGAAATCTCTGAGCAAAGAGAAGAGTAGGAATTACAGTTCAGCAGTACCTTTTATCGGGCGACTGCTGAATTGCAATTTAACTAAAAAACTTAGGATTTTTGTATCTGTAGGGGCCATCTTTTGTTCCAATCAAGCATATGAAAAGTATAGTTTACCACCCAACCGAATGTAGGGACCGGCCTCTGGACGGTCCGTTCATTTTAGATCTGCCAGGGCCAGCCGACTGATTTATCAGTCGGCTGGCCCTACAAAACAGTGCTTCTATCAAACGGTAAATTCCATTTTTAAATAGGGATTTTTTGAGAAATGGGATTGCAATTTCTGGTGCAATTCTATATAATATAGCCAAATAGATTTGGGCACCGGCGTGAAATTTTGCGAAAAGCTTTCGTTGCCCAAACAATAATCGGAAGGAGTATTTTTCTTATGAAATTGGGCGTACTTACCAATGTGATCGGCTCAACTCCCTTAAAGGAGGCGCTGGCGTATTTTAAGTCTCTGGGCGCACAGATGGTAGAGCTTGGCTGCGGCGGTTATCCCGGAAAGGATCACTGTGATCCCGGTGTTCTGCTGCATGATGAGGCGAAATTCCAGGAGTTTATGAAGACCATCAAGGACTCCGGCCTGGAGGTCAGCGCTTTGAGCTGCCACGCCAACCCCATTCATCCTAATAAGGAGATCGCAAAGCAGTTTGATGATGATCTGCATGACGCCGTTTTGATGGCGGAGAAGATGGGGATCCATCAGATCAATACCTTCTCCGGCTGCCCTGGAGACTGCCCCGAATCCAAGAATCCCAACTGGGTCGTCTGCGCCTGGCCCAACGAGTTCCAGGAGATTGCGGAGTGGCAGTGGAATGAGGTTTTGATCCCTTATTGGAAGAATTTTGTGGCTTTTGCAAAAGAGCACGGTGTAAACAAGATCGCTCTGGAAATGCACCAGGGCTTCTGCGTGTATAATCCTTACACCCTGAAGAAGCTTCGTGACGCTGTAGGCCCGGAGATCGGCGCCAACTTTGATCCCAGCCATCTGTTCTGGCAGGGGATCGATCCCCTGGCCGCGATCCGCGACCTGGGCGGCGAAGCCATCTTCCACGTTCACGCCAAGGATACCAAGATCGATCCCGCAAATGCCGCCGTTGACGGCACGCTGGATTATAAGACCTATGGAGATCCCCTCAACCGTACCTGGATTTTCCGCAGCATCGGCTATGGTCATGATGAGATGTTCTGGAAGGATTTCGTTTCCCAGCTCCGTCTGGTGGGATATGATTATGTGCTCTCCATTGAGCATGAGGATATTCTCATGAGCCAGAACGAGGGCCTTGTCAAGGCTTGCGATGTCCTGAAGCGCTCCATCACCTTTGAGGATCGCGCCACCGGCCAGCATTGGGTATGATTTAGTTTCATCGCCGGAAAGCATTTCTGCGGTTTAGCGGAAACGCTGAATCAGTGTAATAGATTGATAAAATCAAAAACAGAAAGGCACAGCTCGTACTGAGTTGTGCCTTTTTCTATGCTCAAACCATCCTGTTTCTGGAACTATTCAGCTCAGTCAAACAGATTTGCCCTATAGAGTAAAATGCTTACTTGCTTTTTTCTTTTTCCTATGCTATAGTAAAAATACCACACAGCAAGTCTAGTTGAATAATTCTGCCTACAGAGGTTAGGCGTTTTTGTGTTTGGCAAAAACGCTTTCTCCGTGGTTTTCGCTTAACTTCTTAGGCTGAAGACTTGTTGTGTGGTAGCAATAGGGGTTATGCGTTCTTTGCAGTGCGTGGCCGCTGTTGCGTCCACGCATTTTTTATATTCGGAAAGGATGGTTCAGTATGAAAGCAAAGTACCAAATTCTCACACTGTTCTTAGCGGTGATCATGGCGTTGATGGGGACGCAAATGGCTGTGGCGGCCGCGCCGGGCGAATCGGCGGATCTTGAACCGATTGAGACGGCTTTTACAGACCCGACATTTTTAAAAGCAGTGCGGGAGCTTGTGGGAAAAACAAACGATGAGCATATTTACCGTTCAGATGTGGAAAGCATTACCAGGCTTTTGCTGATTCCTGTAGGCGGGATCGGTTGCTTTGATCCTGATCTGAATGGTTACTCGAATTTGCATGGCTTCATTGAATGTATGGATGGTATTGAATACTTTACAGGGCTGGAAGAGCTGTATTGCTACGGAAATGATTTTACTGAGCTGGACTTATCTCATGCTCCCAATCTGGAAGTTTTAGATTGCTCTTTTACTAATCTGGAGTCTATTGACCTATCCAACTGTCCGAAGCTGAAGCATTTGGACTGTAACAACACTTTTCTGCAGGAATTGAATATAAGCGGAAATCCGAAATTAGAAGTTTTGATTTGCAGCTCTACAGATTTAACAACGCTTGATGTTTCGAATAATCCTTTGCTGGAGAGGCTTGATGCCTGGGGTGCGAAGCTGGAAGCTTTAGACGTATCGAATAATCCCAGGCTGGAGTATCTTGATGTTGCTTTGAACAATATGAAGTTTCCTGAAAGCGTTACCGGCATGGAGAATTATCCCGAGTTGCAGGATATATTCCTGTTCTATCCTCAAAATGCCGCCTGGGAGGGACACGATTGGGATGAAGGCATCATTACGGTTGAAGCTACCTGTACCCGGAAAGGGGAAAAGATTCGAACCTGCAAAGATTGCGGAGCCACACTCCTTTGGGATGAGCCTTCTGAATGGCACAGCTGGGGGCCTTGGGAAATCACAGTAGAACCTACTCTCATTACAACCGGAAAGGCGCAGCGTGTTTGCACAAACGGAGAAGGCCACACAGGAAGCGCGGTACTGCCTGTGCTGACTGATGTGATCGTTTGGGAAAAGGGTGAGGCGACAGACGGCTTGCAGGAATATATCTCTGTCTATGGCACTGTTACCGTTCCGATTACTGCACCTGATAAACCGGTAATTTCTACGCCCGGTTCGGATGAAAATGACAAAAGCGATATCGATAAATTTACCGACGTCATGCCCGATGCCTGGTATTATGATGCGGTAAAACAGGCGGTGGATAGCGGTTTGCTCTATGGGACAAGCGATACCAAGTTCAGCCCGGAAAGCCCAATGACCCGCGGAATGCTGGTAACGCTGCTGCACCGCGCGGCAGGAGAGCCTGCAAGCTCTCAGTCGAATTTTTCTGATGTGCCGGAGGGGAGATATTACACAAAGGCCATTGCGTGGGCTTCTGAAAATAAGATCGTCAGCGGCTATGGAAACGGTAGATTCGGCCCGGAGGATTACATTACAAGAGAACAGCTTGCATCGATCCTCTATCGCTGGGCGGGATCACCGGAAACTGCCGGAACGCTTCTTGACTTTAAGGACAATGGAAAGGTGAGTAATTACGCGCAGAAGCCGCTTTGCTGGGCTTATGAGAATAAAATTGTCTCCGGAAAAGGCAATGGCATTCTCGATCCCCGCGGGAAAGCTACCAGAGCGGAGGCTGCCGCGATACTTATGAGTTTTTTGAAAAGATAAAGAGATAATCTGTTTGCACATTCACATAACGGTCAAGCGCCCCCGGATTTTTAAAAATCCGAGGGCGCTTTTTCAGCTTTTTAAAACAGATCAAAAAAGGCTTACCAACCCTTCTTTCCGATTTTTCATGCGTATTTTCCGATTCTTTCCCGGCAGAATATAAAATATCAAGAAGGGGCGTGATTTCAGGTATGGAATCTATTTGGAGCAAAACAGCAGACTTACCGGAACGAAGCTCCCTGCCGGGAGATATCACCGTAGACACGGCTGTGATTGGCGGCGGTATGGCAGGCGTGCTTACTGCGTATCAGCTTCGTAAAAGGGGGATCGAGGCCGTGGTGCTGGAAGCAAAAAAAGTTGGAAGCGGACAGACAAAAAATACAACAGCAAAAATCACATCACAGCATGGTTTGATCTATCACCGTCTTTTACGGCGTTTTGGGGAAGAGCGTGCCAGAGAATATGCCCGGGCCAACGAAGAAGCCATCACGGAGTACGGCCAGCTTGTGAAGGAGCTGCAAATTGACTGTATGTTCCAGCCCGTGCCGTCTTTTCTGTATACTGCTCAGAGAAAGGAAGCCTTGCGGGAGGAGTGCGCCGCCGTCCGAAGACTGGGCATAGACGCAGAACTTTGCAAGATCGATGGACTTCCGATTTCCAATTTGGAGGGCTTGCGCTTTCCTTCTCAGGCACAGTTTCACCCGCTGCGATTTTTGAGCGCGGTTTCTCAAAGAGTCCCGGTATTTGAAAACACGGTAGTGACAAGCATAGAGGGGAAAAATGTGAAAACAAATCACGGCACGGTGTCTGCCAGGCATATTGTGTTTGCCACCCATTTTCCTTTTCGCAATTTTCCCGGTTTCTATTTTGCCAGAATGCATCAGGAGCGCAGTTATGTTCTGTCAT
>CAMVYG010000166.1 GCA_947171615.1 uncultured Clostridia bacterium | reverse complement strand
AACCTTTGCCCCACGCTCATAGCACTTCCCTTTCCCGGCCTGCATCTTTGCCTGGATATCCACAAGGAGGTTGACATTCCTGCCAGGATCCCGCCGTTTGGTAGCTGCTGTTTTCTGTCCCTGGCGTGTGCCGGTGATACGTTCCCGAAGGGCTTCCTTAGTATAATCGTCCCCCAGGCGGGAAGAGCGGGTAAACCGGCTTTGTCCGGGCGCTAAAAATTCCAGAGATTTGCCTCTGTGCTTAATTTCATACCCTTCCTCCCTCATATGGGCCAGAAATTCCTCAAAGTCCTTGCAGGAGGGCAGCACCCGGTCAATGGTCAGCCGCAGCTGTTCTTTATAGCTGCGCCCACGTTTGGCCGCCGCCTTTTCCTGATACCGCTGTCCCCTTGCCTTCGGCTTTTCAATCACGGAATACCCATTCTCCCGGCATATCTGGTCATTGAGCCGACGTAAGGCCAAAGCGGAGTTTTTGAAATTATTAAATTTCCCGTCACTCTCCAGGTTGGTGCTGTTAAACTCCACATGGTTATGGATATGGGCTTTATCCGTATGGGTGGAAACGATGAATTGGTGTTTGCCCTTAGTGAATTTCATTGCCAACTCATAGCCTAAACGGTTGGCTTCCTCCGGCGTGATCTCCCCTGGCTTAAACGACTGGATAATGCGGTAGGCGATAATGTCCCTGTCCTTGGGCTGTTTCCTCCCGGTTATGGATTCATAGAGCAGCTTGGACATTTCAAATTCTTCTGCGGCGGTTTCCGGGCTGCACATATAGGAAGATACCAGTTCCCCGCCTTTTGTCTTTTCTTCTTTCTGGTCATAGTCCAGCCGATCATGGAGCGTCTGGCTACGGGATTTACTTCCCATGGCTTTACGTGGGAGCAGGTCAGAAACCGCCATATGGATCCCCCCTTCCTGATTTTGCGTACCCCTATGTTTCTATCCCTATATGCTTCTGGTTCTGTTTTTTTACCTGTTGCCTGGATCCCGCACGGATAGCTTCCTGCCCCTGCAATAGTTCATTATAGTCTTTTCCACAGGAAACAGGAGGCGGGTTATCCACAATCTTCTGGATGCGCCCCCACAGCACAGGATCCTGCCGGATTGCCTCCCGGATCTTTCCCATCCCCACAAGCCCGGCCTTATCATTATCCAGGCAGAGGCTTATACAGGTAACAGCCGGGTGGTCATGAAGGAAGCGGATAAGGGCGCGTGGGGCAGTGCCGCCCAAGGCGAGGTAATGGTTCCTCTGCCAATCTTCCCCCTGCCGTTTCAGGATCGTGGCGATGGAAAGCGCGTCAACAGGGCTTTCCGCCACGGCAAGGAAGGGGCTTCCCCTGTCAGCTGCCGGCAGATAAAAGCCGTACTGTTTATCACTCCCGTCCACGTCTTTCTTAAACTGACCATATGTGCCGCGCAGGAAGGCATAGCGCGCTATCCCGGCCGGGTCACTCCCCACGAAAACACAGTTATGGTACTTGCGGCTTTCATAAAGGCTTCCGTTCCCAATACACTGGCTGATTATGTCTGCGTCAATCCCACGGCCTTGCAGATAAGACACCATCGCCCTCCCGCACCGGTTCTTTTCCGGGAGTGAAAACGGCTTCTGTATATTCTCTTTCTGTTGCCGTTTGAATGCCCCGGCAACAACCGCCCCAGGTTCCCCGCAGAGTGTTTCCACGGCAGCGACAAACCCCATTCCCTTCACTTTGATCAGATAGTCCAACGCTGTCCTTCCCCCGATGCCCCGGCTGTGCCAATGCCATTTCCCATTGGATATTTTCAGGCTGTCATGGGTTACTGTACGGTATTCAGTGCCGCCGCACCTTTTTACCTCGTGCGGCTCATAAGTCTGCAAATAGGAGAGAAGATCCCATTCTTTCGCCCGCTCAATCTGCTCCTTTGTCACCCCTGGCATGATTCCACCTCCAATCTGAATAATTGTACATAAAAGAGCGCAGAAAAGGTTTTGCCCTTCCTGCGCCCGTCTGCTCACAGGCTGGCAAACTTCCGGAGCAGTTCCAAAAGCCCGGCCTGCGCCTCTGCGTACCCCTTTTTCAGGTCGTCCACGTCCTCCGCGTAGAGGTTCCGTGTTTCGTTGCAGCGGCGGGCGATCTGGTTTACGTTCACGGATATGGAGCGAAGGAGCTTGCATAGCTCCTTTACGCTTTCCATATCCAGGCGGACAATATAGCCGTCTACCGCCATCTTCCGTAAATAGGCGCGTTTGTTCCCTGTGCCGACCTGCTCCATCTTTTTTTCGATCAGCCCCATTTCCTCCGGGGATACTTTGAAAAAAAGCCCGACCGTGCGCCCCTCATTTTTCCGCATCATATCACCTCCTGCTTTGGGCTGCGCTCCATGCCGGAGGACACCGGCACGGGACGCTCATATTCTTTCAGGGTTTTCAATATGGAGGTTTTCCCGGCGGGGGTCTCCTTACTGCCGGAGCCTTCCGGCACGGGTTCCCGCTCCTGGTTTTCCTTTTCTGCTCCCCGCCCTTTTTCCTCATTGTCAAGAACAGTATTCAGTTCCGCAAGCAAAGCGGATTTCTCAGCCAGTTCCTCCTCCTGGGGGAACGGCCTGCCAGCTTCCTCTTTCGCGCTTTCCAGTTCTGTATGGAGCCGCTTTAAAGTTTGCTCATGGTTCGTGAGGGTCTGCGGGATTTTCTCCAGGGCATTGTTTATGCGGGAGATGTTCCCTACTATGTCACTGGAAAGATCTGCCGTATGTGTCAGGTGCTGCTTCATGGTCACTTTGAATGCGGAGCCGTCAAAGCAGAGTTTCATGGAGAATCCCCGGTATGTGCCGAGTTCCATATCCTTGTCCGGCTCATCCATCAGCCGGCAGGCCGCCACAATGGCCTGCCCCGCCTCCTTTCGGTCTGTATATACCGTCCCCATCACTTCCATAGAAAACGCGTCCTCTTTTACCGGGTGCGCCTCCAGGAGCGGCAGGTCTGCTTTCAGGCAGTCGATCAGCAGTTTCGTTTCCTTTATCTTGTTGGGGTAGTAGCCCCGTACCTTGTCCTGCATTTCATATTGCTGCGCCGAATGATTGGCTTTGAGCATTTTCAGCTTTGTCACCTGAATATCCAAGTCCATTTTTTGCTTAATCCTGGGATCGCCGGTAGCCAGCATTTTTACCTCGGCGTAGGAAAGGGCGGTAGCGTCCACGTCCTCAATGGATCTCGCCGGGGATTTGCTGGTCATGATCTGCCCGATAAATTTCTGCTTCGATTCCACCAGCCCCCAGGTGTAAGCGTCAAAGGTTCCCTTTGTCACATACCGGAATATCTTTACATGGTCATTTTCATTTCCCCTCCGGACGATACGACCCGCCCGCTGTTCCAGATCTGCAGGCCGCCAGGGGCAGTCCAGGTCATGGGAAGCGACAAGTTTCGTCTGCACATTGGTTCCTGCGCCCATTTTCTGTGTGCTTCCTAAGAGGATGCGTACCTGGCCGCTACGGACTTTCGCGAACAGCTCCGCTTTCTGGTTCTCCGTGTTTGCGTTATGTATAAACGCGATTTCCTCTGGGGGAATTCCTTTTCCGATCAATTTGTTCCTGATGTCGTCGTAAACGCTGGCTTCCATCACGGCTTCCTCTGCCGTGCCTGTTTCTTTCCCTTCTTCCCCTGTTTCATTCTCCTTCCCGTTTTCTTTTTGGGCTTCCGGCTTTCCTTTTGGTGTCGAGAGGTCAGAAAAAATCAGCTGTGTGCCTTTTGAAGGTGTGCTTTCCTGCCAGATCCTAAATACGTTCTCCACACAGGCGTTTACTTTACTGCCTGGATCATCTCCCAAAAGGGGGTTCATGATGCGCTGGTCTAAGGCCAGTTTCCGCCCATCCGATGTGATCTTAAGCATATTATCCAAACTTGGGTCAATCTTTTCCGTCCGTATCCGCTCCGCACGTTCCGCAAGCCCCTGTACCATCTTTTTCTGTGCCTCGCTGGGTTCGGTCTGGACTGTGACATACTCTACCTCCGGCACGGGAAGTTTCAGCATATCCGCAGTTTGGATATCCGCGGCCTCCTTCCAGAGGTTCATCAGTTCCGGCAGGTTATAAAACCTGGCAAAACGTGTCTTTAAGCGGAACCCGGTCCCCTCCGGCTTTAATTCCACCGCCGCCACCTGCTCCCCGAATGTCGCCGCCCAGTTGTCGAAATGTTTCAAGCTGTGCATATTCCCTATGCTGTCCTGGTATCCCTGTTCCAGCATACTGTACTGGAGATAGCGCATCATGGTATACAACTCTACCATCGAATTGCTTACCGGGGTTCCGGTAGCGAAAACCACGCCGCGCCCGCCAGTAATCTCATCCAGGTAGCGGCACTTGGCGAACATATCACTGGATTTCTGTGCCTTTGTCTGGCTGATCCCGGCCACGTTCCGCATTTTTGTATGCATATAAAGGTTTTTGAAGCCATGCGCTTCGTCCACAAAAAGGCGGTCTATGCCTAATTCCTCGAAATAAACTGTGTCGTCTTTTTTCTTGTCGTATAGCTTTTTCAGTTCGGCATTCAGGCTCTTTTTTGTGCGTTCCAGCTGCTTGATAGTGAACTTTTCTTCTTTATTTATCTTTGCTTCCGTAATCGCGTCCACAATCTCATCAATCTGATCCTCAATGATAGCCTTCTGCCGTTCCGGGGATATGGGGATCTTCTCGAACTGCGAATGCCCGATGATAACCGCGTCGTAGTCCCCGGTAGAGATACGGGCGCAGAACTTCTTCCGGTTCCTCGGCTCAAAATCTTTTTTTGTCGCCACCAGCACATTCGCGCCAGGGTAGAGCGCCATGAAATCGCCGCCCCATTGTTCCGTCAGGTGGTTTGGCACGACGATCAGGGACTTCCTGCACAATCCCAGCCTCTTACTTTCCATGGCGGCGGCCACCATTTCAAAGGTTTTGCCCGCCCCGACCACATGGGCCAGCAGGCTGTTCCCCCCGTAAAGGATACGGGCGACGGCGTTCCTCTGGTGGGCTTCCAGCCGGATCTCCGGATTCATGCCGATAAAGTTGATATGC
>CAMVYG010000165.1 GCA_947171615.1 uncultured Clostridia bacterium | reverse complement strand
CCGGCAGACCGGCATATTCACGGGCAAATTCCACGCCGGCGTAACCCATTTCCGCGGTAGTCTTAATTTTCTCCAGAGGGGAGAGGGGGCAGTCAAATCCAAAGGAGTACTGCTGCAAATTGATTTTTGCCATATAGGATCGATCCTTTCTTGTTATGGAATTTGTGCCTTTCCCGCCAGTCACCCGACGACAAAGGCACAAAACAACAAATCAGTTGGATTTTAAAAAGCTAAGATACTAAGAATCAGTCAAAAATGGGCATACCCTCAGCATCGAAGTAAACGGGCTTGTTGTGCTTGGAAGAATAGTAGATGGAATCCAGAATCTTCGTTACAACAAAAGCCTGATCGGCGGTGACGAACAGATCTTCCTTCTTGCCGCTCATCAAAGCCTTGACCCAGATCTCATGCTCCTTGGAAACGGGAGCGGGACCCTGGCTGAAGCCGGGGATATAGCCGGCAACCTTGTTGCCTACCCAGGAGATGGTGGGATAGCCGGCAACTACATGGTTCAGACGGACACGGTCTTCCTTGGTGTCCAGGCCGCCCTTGGTACCGGCCAGAGTGGTATAGGCTTCACCGTTAGCGCCGGTTTCCTTCGCCATGTTGATGGCCCAGGAAGCGCGCAGGTTGATAACAGCGCCGTTCTTCATCTTGATGTGGCCTACAGCGGAATCCTCCACGTCATAGGTTTCGTTGTTCCAGGCGTCCTGATTGCCCTGCCAGTTGTACTGACCCTGATGATCGGGATCCAGCAGGCGGCCCAGCTTCTCAAAGGAAGTGCCTACTACATATTCCACATCATAGTTGTTCATCAGGAACAGGGTAAAGTCCAGGGTATGGGTGCCGATATCGATCAGGGGGCCGCCGCCCTGCTTGGACTTATCGGTAAATACGCCCCAGGTGGGAACGCCGCGATAGCGCAGGTAAGAAGCCTCGGCATAGTAGATGTCTCCCAGCCAGCCATCGTCAACGACCTTCTTCGCTACCTGATTGGCGGGGAAGTGACGGTACTGATAGCCGATGGTCAGCATCTTTCCGGTGCGGTCACGGGCCTCCAGCATTTTCTTGGCGTCGGCAGTGGTAGCGGCCATGGGCTTTTCGCAAAGCACATGCTTGCCGGCTTCCAGAGCGGCGATGGTGATCTCGCAGTGAGCGATGTTGGGGGTCAGTACGTGAACCGCGTCGATGGTGGGGTCAGCCAGCAGCTCATGGTAATCGGTATAAACCTTCGCATCGGGGGTGCCGTACTCTTTGGCGGCCTTCTCGGCTCTTTCCGGGATCAGGTCGCAGAAAGCGCACAGGTCAACATGCTCAGTCTGCTGAGCCATGCCAGGGAAGTGCTTCTGATTGGCGATGCCGCCGCAGCCAATGAAGCCGATCTTTAATTTTGCCATTTGGATCTCCTCCTAAAAATATGTACATACAGAGCTTGTATGTAAGATGTCAATTACATTCTACTATGAGAGTTTGAAAAAGTAAAGGGGGGTTCTGTGAGATTTTCTAAAATTTTGGAAAAAATTTTCCAGGAATCGGTATATTTGTTCAGGACAGAACCGAATATTTCAGGAAAATCCCAGTTTAAAGCGCAGGAAGCCTGCATCAAAAGGCTGACTCCTTAATATTGCTTCCCCCAATATACCATGTGCTTGGCAGGCTTGCCGCAGCAGGCGCACACATCGGAAATATGCTCCTCTTCAAAGGGAATACAGCGGGATTTTACGCCGCCGGTATCTTCCTTGATCTTATCCTCACAGGCGGAATCCCCGCACCACATGGCCTTGATAAAGCCGGGTTTGTTTTTTGCGATATCCAGAAATTCCTCGTAATTAGAGGCAGTGAAGGTCTTGGAAGCAAGATTTTCCAAAGCCCGCTGATACAAGGCGTTGTGCAGAGCTTCGAGAGAAGCTTTGATAGCATCTTCCAGCTGATCCAGAGAAACAAACTGCTTTTCGCCGGTATCTCTGCGAACCAGAACACACTGATTCTGTTCCATATCCTTGGGTCCGATCTCCAGACGCAGCGGAACGCCCTGCATCTCATACTGGGCAAATTTCCAGCCGGGGGAGTTGTCGCTGTCGTCCAGCTTGACCCGGAACTCTTTCTTAAGTCTTTCATAAAGCTCGCCCGCTTTTTCCAGCACGCCGGGCTTGTGCTGGGCAATGGGAACAATAGCTACCTGAATGGGAGCAACCTTCGGGGGAAGCACCAGGCCGTTGTTGTCGCCATGTACCATGATGACAGCGCCGATCAGGCGGGTACTCATGCCCCAGGAGGTCTGGAAGGGGTGCTGCAGGGTGTTGTCTCTGCCGGTAAAGGCGATATCAAAGGCTCTGGCAAAGCCATCGCCGAAATAGTGGGTGGTGCCGCCCTGCAGGGCGACTCCGTTGTGCATCATGGGCTCCAATGTGTAGGTAGCTTCCGCCCCGGCAAATTTTTCCTTCTCGGTTTTTCTTCCCACTACAGGGGGAATAGCCAGGGTTTCCCGGTATACATCCTCATAAACTCTGAGCATTTTCAGGGTGAATTCCTGGGCTTCCTCAGCGGTTTCATGCATGGTGTGGCCTTCCTGCCACAGGAATTCCATACCTCTGAGGAAGGGGCGGGTAGTTTTTTCCCACCGCAGCACGGAGCACCACTGATTATAGAGCTTTGGCAGATCCCGGTAAGAATGAATGACCTTCTGGTAATGCTCGCAGAACAGCACCTCGCTGGTCGGGCGGATAAACAGCTTCTCGGTGAGCTCCTCACCGCCGCCATGGGTGACCACGGCGCATTCCGGGGCAAAGCCCTCAATGTGGTCTTTTTCCTTCTGCAATAAGCTTTCCGGAATGAGTAGGGGCATGTACACATTCTGCACGCCCAGCTTTTTGAAGCGTTCGTCCATGTCCTTTTGAATATTTTCCCAAATTGCGTAGCCGTAAGGCTCAATTACCATACAGCCTTTTACGCTGGAATAATCCATCAGCTCCGCTTTTTTTACGATATCGGTGTACCACTGGGCGAAATCTTCGTCCATGGAGGTGATATCTTCCACCTTTTTCTTTTGCTGTGCCATAAAAACAGATCCTTTCGGCAGATTTTCACATTTTGAGATAGATAACGACTCCACACAATTATATAGGGATTAGTGCTGTTTTGCAAGAAAAATTTGGGGAAAAGAAAAGCCTGCCGGGTACACAACCACGGCAGGCTCAAATCCTTTATTTGTCACTCAAACCTTGGCATGGCTCTCAATGTACTCTACAAGAGCGCCTACAGTCTTAATGCTTTCTACTTCCTCATCGGGAATTTCCACTTCGAATTCATCCTCGATAGACATAAGCAGGTCTACCACGTCCAGAGAATCCGCGCCCAGATCATCAGCCAGTGTGGTTTCCGCCGTAATGGAATCCTCGTCTGCGTCAAACTGCTCGCTCAGGATCGCTTTAATTTTTTCCAGTACCATGTTACGTGCCTCCTAAATATTTTCTAAAGCTCAATATTCTGCGGTGTGTCCATTAAAAACGCTGTTTTAAATCACAAATGGACAAAACCGGCTCTGGTATGGTACAATTCCGGGTGTAGGAGAATTTCCCTGCCGGGGTCGTACCTGTTACCTACATTTTATTGACTCCTATGTGCTTTGTCAACCATGAATTGTAAAAAAATTGGAATTCTATGAGAAAAGAGGCTTTGCTTTCATGACAAGAGTGCAAAACGCCGCAGTGATCGGTCATCCCATCGGGCATACCATGTCACCCTTTATCCAGCATAGGCTTTTTGAGCTTTCCGGCATTCCCATGGAGTATAAGGTGCTGGATATACCGGATCTGGAAGCCGCTTTGCCCGAGCTGAAAAAGCTGGACTGCTTCAACATCACCATTCCCCACAAAAACGCGATTATTCCGTATTTGAACGGTATTGACGACAGGGCGCGGCTCTGCGGTTCTGTCAACACAGTAAAGGTTGTGGACGGACGGCTTTATGGCTCTACCTCTGATGGGCCGGGGGCGTCTGTGGCCCTTTCCATTCACGGAGAATCCATCAGGGACAAAGAGATCCTCCTTCTCGGAAACGGCGGCGCTGCGCGGGCCATTGCATTTGTGATTGCGGAGCATCCGAACTTTCACCTGACCATTGCCCACCGGGACAGTTCTTATGAAAAGGCGATGAAGCTTGCCGACAGTCTTGCGGCTTTTGCCCGGAGCCGCGGCGATAAGGACTTTTTGATCACTGTTCAAAGCTATGGGGAACTGGAAGCCGAGGCGCGCGGAAGGTTAAAGCGTTATGACCTGCTGGTCAATGCTACAAGCGTTGGAATGTACCCAAATGTCGGCGTAAGTCCGGTCAGTGAAGGGATCGTGTCCTGCTGCAATGCGGTTTTTGACGCGGTATATAACCCGAGGAAAACAAAATTGCTGCTTTTGGCGGAAAAGGCGGGAGTTAAGGCCATCGGAGGCATGGGTATGCTTGTTTGCCAGGCGGCCTATTCCCATCACATTTGGTACGGTACAGAATTTCAGAATAAGGATTTACTGCAATTGATCGAAGACGCAAATGCGGAAATGGAACGGATCTTCGGAGGAAACCGGCATGGATAGCAGCATCGTTTTATGCGGATTCATGGGCTGTGGAAAAACCACAGTGGGCAAGCGTGCGGCCAGGCTGCTGGCATGGGATTTTTATGATCTGGATCTCTACATTGAAGAAAAAATGGGTTTGACCGTAACAGAAATTTGAACGATATGGGGAAGCGGAGTTTCGCCGGTTGGAAACTCAGGCTGCTGCGGAGCTTTCGGGAAAAGGCAACGCTGTGATCGCCTGCGGCGGCGGAACCGTTCTGTTTCCGCAAAATGTGGAAGCTTTTCATCAAAACGGCGGTGTTATCGTGTTATTGGATGTACCGCTGCCGGTTTTACAGGAGCGTTTAAAAAACGATACAAAGCGCCCTTTGCTGCAAAAGCCGAACCGCGAAAAGGTGATTGCCGATCTATATGGTAAGCGGCTGCCTTTTTACCGCTCTGCGCCAGACCTTGTCATAGAGGCTTCCGCGCCTATTAGCG
>CAMVYG010000164.1 GCA_947171615.1 uncultured Clostridia bacterium | reverse complement strand
TTTATGATTTGTCCCAAATGCGGCCGGGAGGTTCCCTATGGTACAGTGTGTTCCTGTTCTGGAAGTGCGCCTCTCTCCAGTAATCCTGCGGTAAATGTTCTCAAAACCGTCGGCTCTTCGCCTTTGTTTCTCACGGCGGCGATCCTCTATTCTGTTTCTACGCTGATCTCGGTTTTCTCCAGTGTGATCGGTAATAGTAATGTGAGTCGATATCTTATGTATGCGCTTTCAAACATGGATATTGATTACTCTATGCTGTATCCTATGATTGGCGCTTTGAACAACACGTCTGTAGGTCTGACACTTTTGTTCTCGGTTCCCGCCATTTTGCTCGCGGTGGGGATGTGGCTCTTTTTTGTAACCTGCCGGGATAGAAGAAGCGGCAATGTTTCCACAGCCGGTCTTACGATCTGCAAGGTGATCTCCATCATCTTTTTGGTATGCTACTGCATTTTAAGCGCTTTTATGCTGTTTGCCATCGTGATGGTTCTGGTCGGCGGCAGTACTTATTTTTCTTACAGCTATGATCTTTACGGATACGGTTATGATTCCGGCTATGCCGCCGGTGTGACGGCTGGAGTAGTATTTGTATTCCTTCTGGTTCTTGCTGTACTGGTGCTGTTTATTCTGTATTATGTAAGCATTGTCAGAACGATCAACAGGATCAAGGCCAGCGCCTCCTCCGGTGTACCGGACAACAGGATTTCCCGGTTCTTGACCGCCATGCTGTATATCACAGGAGTTTTCTCCGGAATTTCGGGGCTGATTTCCCTGTTCAGCGCGCCTTTAACTGGTCTTACAACGCTGGCTTCCGCTGCCTGCTCCATTTTGATCGCGGTTTGCCTGGGGCGGCAGCGCCAGCAAATGACGATCCTGATGTATCCCCCGGTACAGCCCGCTTATATGCCGGTACAGCCTGTTCAGGCTGCTGTGCCCAATATGTATGCGCAGCCTGCAGCCCCGGCTGCTCCTGTACAGCAGGCCGCTCCTGGGCAGCCTGTGCCCGCTCCCGCGGCTCAGGAACCGGTACAGCCCACGAACCCGGTTGTTTCTGCTGCTCCGGAACAGCCTGTGGAAGCTGCAGCGCCGGTACAGCAGGAAGCTGTTCCTGTTCAGCCGGAAGCCGATGCTGCTTCGGCTGAGCCCGTATCTGAAGAAAAGACAGAGGAGTAAAATCTTTCCTTGCAGGAGGGAAAAGAAATGCAGATTTGTCCCAACTGCGGTAGGGCGCTGCCCGATGGCGCAGTGTGCCTCTGCAAAAGTGTGCCGCCTACAGAAACTCAAGGATTGGAAAACCCTGCGCTGGCAGTGATCCGCGGATTCGGTGCTTCCGGTAAATTTCTTGCGGCTGCTATTTTTCTTTCGCTGAGCGCTGTTTCGTGGCTCCTAGCAATTCCGCTGTTTCGCATTCTTCTGTTTGAATCGACTTCTGAGTTTTTGACAGGGCCGGACATGGTTGCCGTCAATGTCTTTACAGCGCTGTTTTCGGGAATCGCCTTCTTCTTTTTTCTGGCGGCGGCAGTGGTTTGGGTGCACTATGGACTTTGCCGGAGAAAGGGTGCATTTTCCACGGTGACGCTGACGATCTGGAAGGTAAAGTATTACATTTCTCTGATCCTGACCTGTGTGTTCGGCGGACTGTTTTTGCTTATTATTCCAATTGTTCTTCTTACCGGAAACCTGAGTACGGCGGCGGAACAGGCGTTTCGTTCTTCGGCTGAACGATCCATGGTGACCGCCCTGTTCATTTTTGAAGAGTTTCTTTTTGCAGCAATGATGGTTCTGCCGATCCTTTTCGATATTTGTATGATCAAAATCATCAACCGTGCAAAGAAAATGATTGCCACAGGCGTTCCCAATGAAAAGGTTTCCCGGTTTCCTATTGTACTGCGGTATATTCAAGGAGGTTATGGGGCTTTTTCCGGTGGAATGTGGGCGATTATGCTGGTGATGATGTCGTTTACCCTGCCGTTGGCGGCACAGACCAGTCCGGAAACCGCAATCGCTCCTTTGAGAGCGATGCTGGGGGCTTTTGGGGCGTTTGGCCTTGCAATGCTGTTCTTTGCGATCTATTTGATCCTGACGGCAGTTTGCATGAGTCAGTACCGGCAGCAACTGATCCGGCTGGTCACTCCGCCTGTGCCGATGTACTATTATGGGGCTCTCCCGCAGTACATGCCTATGCAGCAGGCCGTTCCAATGGCACGGCCTGTGGCACCGTCAGCGCCAATCTCTCAGGACTTTTCGGCACAGCCCGATTCTGTTTCGTTAATGCAGGAAACCGTGCATTCTCTGGAAACGATAACGCCTGTTCCGCCGGAAACCGGTGCTGGGGTGGTTTCCAAGGATAACACGGAAGAATAGTCATAAAATAATGGTAAAAGAGTACCGCCTTGCAGTTATCTGCAAGGCGGTATTTTAGAAAGTACCATTTGTTTTTGTATTCCCAGAGTAAGCTTAAACTCAGTAAATCGTTATAAAAGCCCAGCCTCAGGGAGGGGTGAATGTGCTCCATACTGAAAATTTATCTGTGTATGTACATTCTTACAGGTTCATCATTTTCTTGTACCATACAAAAGAATTCCCACCCATATCTTTCATAAAAACCGGTGTGGTCCGTTACGAGATAAAGAGGCGATATCCCTTTTGTCCTGCAATCGTCCACTACCATGTTTAACAGCCTTCCTGCAATGCCTTTACAACGATGTTCCGCCTCTGTATATACTGCGCATACGTTGGGAGTTAAATCTGTTCTGTCGTGAAAATCGTTTTCAATCACACCCATTCCCGCCACAATTTTATCTCCCTCTAAGCATAAATACCAACCATACTCTGTGTCTCGCTTCAAGTATGAATCCATGCACTCTATATATGCTTCTTTGGGGACGCCCCATTTACTGTTAAACCATGCCGCCGCTGTTTCTTTCATTTCAGGTTTTTCCCTTAATGTTATAAAATGGTACTGCTGCATATGATTTCTTCTTTCCTGTATTTGTGGTCATAAGAAAATGCTTTTTGGCTCAGCGACTGGTTTTATAGAGCTTTCAGACTTAAAAACTGTGTTTCACTTTGTCAACCAAGTGTTATCAGTGAATCACTCTGCACCGGATAATGGGCTCCAGCGCCTTCAGGCTTGCTACAGCCTCTGGGGAAAGCTGACCGGAAACGTCCAGGATCGTATAAGCAAATTCCCCTTTTGACTTGCTCTGCATATTTTCAATGTTGATGCCGGCTTTACCGCAGGCAGCAGCCAGCACGGCAATGGTATTGGGAATGTTTTTTTGGATCAGACAAATCCGAATCGTGCTGGGATCCCGGGGCATGGAAAGGGCGGGAAAGTTTACGGAATTACGGATATTGCCGGTTTCCAGATATTCCCGAAGCTGATCTGCGGCCATTACCGCACAGTTTTCCTCGCTTTCCGGTGTGGAAGCGCCCAGGTGGGGGAGAGCGATCACATTTTCTGCGCCGATCAGGCTGTCATCGGGAAAGTCCGTGGCATAGGCGGAAAGCTTTCCTGCTTCCAAAGCCGCCAGCAAAGCGGCGGAGTTTGCCAGCTCGCCTCTGGCAAAGTTCAGGAGGCGCGCGCCGTCCTTCATTTTGGCAATGGATTTTTCATCGATCATTCCGCGGGTCTCCGGGGTGAGAGGAAGATGAAGGGTGATATAATCACAGCTTTCGCAGATATCCTCAAAGGTGGGGGAATGTCGCACCGCACTGGAAAGCCGCCAGGCGGAATCCACGGAAAGGAAGGGGTCATAGCCGTATACAGTCATGCCAAGCTGCTCTGCGGCGTTTGCCACCAGAATACCGATGGCGCCCAGACCTACTACACCCAGAGTTTTTCCCTGGATCTCAGGTCCCGCAAAAGCGCTTTTGCCCTTTTCCACCAGCTTGCTTATTTCATCGCCCTTTCCCTTCAGGGTTTTCACCCAGTCGGTGGAGGCGGTGATTTTTCTGGAGGTGAGAAACAGGGCGCAGAGCACCAGCTCCTTTACGGCGTTGGCGTTGGCGCCGGGCGTGTTGAAAACCACAATGCCCTTTTCCGTACAGTCGGAAACAGGGATATTGTTGACTCCGGCTCCGGCCCTGGCGATGGCCAGCAGCTTTTCTCCGAGAGGCATGTCGTGCATGGAGGCGGAACGGACTAAAATGCCATCAGCGTCCTTTTCTTCTTCGGAAACCGCATAATTTTCTCCAAAGCGGTTCAGCCCAAGGGGGCTGATTTTATTTAAGCACTGTACCCGATACATGTTAAATCACCCTTCTTTCAAATTCGCCCATGAATTGAACAAGCTTTTCCACGCCTTCTCTGGGCATGGCGTTGTAGATGGAAGCCCGCATACCGCCTACGCTGCGGTGTCCTTTCAAATTGACAAATCCGGCTTCTGTGCTTTCCTTTACAAACCTTGCGTCCAGCTCGGCGTCTCCTGTTACAAAGGTCACGTTCATCAAAGAGCGGCTGTTCTTTTCCGCGCACCCCTTGAACAGCCTGGAGGAATCCAGAAAATCATAGAGCAGCCCGGCCTTTTCCACATTTCGCTTTTCCATGGCTTCAAGGCCGCCGACTTCCTGTTCCAACCATTCCAGCACCAGCTTGCAGACATAAATAGACCAGCAGGGAGGCGTGTTGTACATGGAGTCGTTTTTCGCCATGACGCCGTATTGGAACATGGTGGGTGTGCCCTCCATAGGCTCGCCAATGAGATCCTCCCGCACGATCACAATGGTAAGTCCTGCCGGAGCCACATTTTTCTGTGCGCCCGCGTAAAGCAGGCCGAATTTGGAAACGTCTATGGGCTTGCTCAGAATGCAGGAGGAGATATCCGCCACCAAAGGAACGCTGCCGGTATCGGGCAGCTCCTGCCAGACTGTACCGTAAATGGTGTTATTCATGCAGATGTGGAAATAATCCGCATCCGGCCGGAATTCCTTTTGATCCAAAACCGGAATACGGGAAAAGTTTTCTTCTTTGGAGGAGGCTACCGCCTTGCAGTCTCCATACCGGCAGGCTTCCTGATAGGCCTTAGTGGAAAACTGCCCGGAAAGCACATAGT
>CAMVYG010000163.1 GCA_947171615.1 uncultured Clostridia bacterium | reverse complement strand
GCTTTGCAGATATCGATCCCGGCAGGTTTTACAGCCGTTATGCCGTATGGGCCAGAGAGAAGGGACTTCTTGGCCCTTTTTTTCAAAAAACTTTTCAGCCGGAACATCTCATGACCAGAGAAGACACCGCGATCCTGCTTTACAGATTTCTTCTGCTCTTTGATACTGCGGAAATGATCGATATGAAAAATGCCTTTCACTATATGGACGAGGAGGAGTTTTCCACGGAAGGACAAGCGGCTGTATACACACTTTCCGCTATTCCTCTTATCCGTTATGACCGCTGTGACTACGATAAAAAATGGCTGAATCCTGCAAGGCTGGTCAGACGCTGGGAAATGGGGGAATACGTTGTAGATTTGTACCGCTTGCTGCTGCCGGGTCAGCGTTTGTATTATTTTGAGTAGCGCTTTCAAATGTTGGGACGATCGCAGATAATTCCTGAGGGAAACAGCAGCATTATAAACCAAAAAAGCAACCAGCCGGTGCGGAACATGTTCCGCACCGGCCATTGTATTTTCAGAAAACTGAATGTTTATTACTTTTTATTTTCTATTCCGCCAAACCCTGATACAGCAAAAAGCGGCCCCGGAGACAAGAAAGCAGTTACCGCTTCCCGTTTTCTTCCCTGGAAGCAAAAAAGTCTTCGCAAAAGCGGTTCCACTGTATTTCGTATTCTTCATGGGACAAAAGCTTTAGATCCAGCGGCGTTTTCACCCCCCGTTTTTGGGCTTCTTCGGCAAACTCAAAGAGCGCCTCATTTTCCTCTGTAAAAAAGCCCCGCACCCTGTGAAAGCCCCGCTTTGCCGCCAGATACAGCCGGGTGTGGCCATCGCAGGAAAGATACCGCTCTCCATAGCGGAGCAAAGGGATTTTCAGTTCCGCTCCGGTGTGGAAAAACGGTTCAATAGCCCGCAGCTTTTCCTCGTCCACAAAAAACTGGGAGGGCTGAATTTCCATAAGATTTACCGGAAAAAGCTTCACTGGGGGAAATTCCGCGATCAATTCCCCCGTTTCATCAAAAAATCGGGTGATATGCTCCCCATAGAAACGAAAGGCTTCGATCAGCTTTTCATAGGCCTCCCGACTTTTGGGAAGCCCGCCCAGCCGGACTACCGCCGTATTTTCCCCTGTGATCTCCACCTCGCAGGGGAAGCCGTCTGCCAGAAAGCATCCGTGCTGGCGCAGAGCCTTCTCCTGAAATCGGGGATCGTTATAGGCATTGATCCTTTCTATTTCCAACTGCTCACCTTCTTGCCATCTGTGAAAAAGCTGTTATTCCTGGGCGGCGAATTCCCGGGAGCAAAGCTCCGTGCCGTCTTTTGTCACGTACCGTACTACAACGACCGGGTTCTCTACCTCTACGGCAAGCTTCAGAGCAACTGCTATACTTTCAAAGGTATTGCCATTCTCATCTAAAGCCTCTCCCAGTATATCCCCCAAAACTTCTTTGTCCATATCGTACAGATCGTTAAGAACACATGTATAGATCAACTTATTCCCTTGTCCGGAAATATTGACGCTCACGCCTGCCCAAGCTGTTTTTTCGTTTAGTTGCTCCTGCAACGGCTGCGGAGATTCAAACTTAACAAAATCTTCTATAGTCTTATATTTGCCTGCGCTTCTGTATACGTCCCTTGCCTTTTCAAATCCCTTTTCCTGATATTCTTTTAAAAGGCTATCTATTTCAGGATCATACTGCAGAATCTCTTGGCTCGCAAGCAGAACATAGCTTGCTTCGTTGTACTGTTCTTCCTCTGCCAGCGCTTTTGCCCGCTGAATGATCTCCTGCTTATAGGGTTCCCGCAGGGTCTCTGCTTTCTCCTCTGCTTCATCGTACAGGAAATCTTCTTCGATCACCAGCTGATACTGGGAAATGGCTTCTCTGTATTTTCCGGCCGCCTCAGCGGAAGCGCCCTTTTCAAAGTTTATTTTAGATTCCCGCAGCACTGCCAGGTCGTCTAAAATATCTTCCAGCTCCTGCTCCGGGCAACAGCTGTACAGTCTGTTCAGAAGCGCTTCGGCTTCCTCATAGGAGGCCTCATCCATATTGTAATCCCAATAGGCGTCCTCCGCCAGAGCGGTAAACTGCTCTACCGCCTGGTACCAGTCTCCATAGTCCAGAGAATCCATCTTAGACCCGGCGGTTTCATAATCTTCCGCCTCTATGGCCCGGTCAAACACCTGGGCAGGAGAATAATACCAGCCCAAAACGCCTGCCAGAACGATCCCGGCCACTACCAGAAAGCCCGCAATACTTCCCACGATGATCCAGCGGGTCTTGTTTTTGGAGGGCTGCTTCGGCGGAAAACCACCCGGTGTAAACTGGGGCACGGCAGGGGTAAGATTCCCCCCATAAACCGGCTGCTGAGGAACCTGCCCAGTCTGCCCGGAAGGTTGCACCGGCTGCCAGGGCATCTGCGCAGGCTGTCCCGGCTGCTGGGGAAAATAGCCGCTTTGTTGCTGAACCGGCTGATGCCCCTGTTCCGGCCCGGGAATAAAAGCAGGGGTGTTTGGCGTGACAGCCTGCACAGGCCCCCCGCAAAACGGACAGATCTGGGCATTTTCCGGTACTTCTCTGTTACAATTTCTGCAAATCATATTCCTTCTCCATTTCCACAATGCCTTACATGTCAGTTCCGTCTGCTCCTTTTCGGAGACTAGCGCCTGTATTTTTCCGTCCGGCTGTCCCGAATCTGACCACTGAAATTCAAGCCAAAGCCAAAATCATAGATGTTCCCGCATTCATCCGTATAGGGGATCATATCAAAGGGGACGTCCTCCTGCTGGGTTTCCACCGTATCCATATCCCTGGGCAGCTGCACCGGCAGCAGACCGCCGGGTTCCGCATTTCCCACCAGAATATCCAGCACGGCCTGGGCCTGTACGCCGAAATGGGCCACAATGCCCGCCGCGTCCCGTTCAAATTCCGCCATCACCATGGGCTTATTCAGCTCTGCGATGACGATCACCGGCTTTTCTCCCATACGGCGTTTGGTTTCCAAAATGTTTGTCAGATCCCGCTCATTGGCGGCATGGACTGTTTTGCCCCGGTATCCCCGGTCGGTAAAATCCTCATAGGGATCTCCCCCGGCAATGCTGTGCTCCCTGGCTGTTTCCGCCGTGTAGGGAGAAAATTGCAGGCTGACCGGGAGATATCCGTTCCTGCCCTGTTCCCGGTCCTTCACCTCATAGGGATTGGTGATGGGCGTTTCGATAAAGACCAGCCCCACGTCCGCTTCCTCCGGGTCGTTTACCACGGTGAAATATTTTTTCAGCAGACCTTCGGGAACCGGATCAAAATCCCTTTCCTCCTCCATATTGCGGAAAAATCCGGGGGTAGCGTCAACATGGCGGCGGGGTACATAGACCTTTACGCCCTTTTTCAGGGGCAGAAGGTTCTCTTTATTTTTCAGCAGGATCACAGACTTCAGCTGGGCTTCATACCCCTCCCGGCAGAATTCCTCACAGCCTACCAGCGCCGCGCTTTCCTCCGGGTCCAGATAGGGATTTTCAAACAGCCCGCAGCGGAAGGTGTTGAGAAGCAGCCGCACGGCAGATTCTTCAAACCGTTTGCGCATGGCTTCCTCCCCGTACTTCTCACAGCCCAGCCGGTATGCCTCCAGCACCGGGCCTGCTTCTGCGTTTCCGCCGAACTGATCCACGCCGTTCATAATGATCCGCAGATGACGCTGCGCCTCGCTGAGCTCTTCCACGCCCCAGCAGCGGCTGGCAAAGCCCTCCACGCCTTCTCCGTGGTCGGCGGTGATGCCCCAGTCGGTACAGACCACGCCGTCATATCCGTACTTTTCCCGAAGCAGATCATGAATAATATATTCGCTGTAGGAATTCCCCACATTTTCACCGTTCTTTTTGTCCTGCCCCCAGGGCACGGAATAATAGGGCATCACAGCAGAGGCGGTTCCTGTAGGGCCGTCCAGTTTGAAAGCTCCCTCCAGAAAGGGCTTCAGGTGCTCTTCAAAATTATTTCCCGGGTAAACCGCATACTTGCCCCAGGCATAGTGCGCGTCCCGGCCGCCCTCACAGGTGCCGCCGCCCGGCCAGTGCTTTACCATGGCATTGACGCTTTCTTTTCCCCAGCCGGTTTCCTTGCCCCCGGTGGTCTGCATACCGTCGCAGTACGCCCTTGCCATATCTGCGGAAAGCCCGGCGTGCTCCCCGAAGGTATCGCCAAACCGCATCCAGCGGGGCTCCGTGGCAAGATCGATCTGGGGAGAAAGAGCGGTGGCGATCCCCATGGCCCGGTACTCTTTAGAAGCGATCTCTCCAAAGCGCCTACACAGCTCCGGAGAGAAGGTGGCAGACATGGCAAGGCCTTCCGGCCACTTGGAAACATCTCCGCCTGCGCCGCCCCGGTATTCCGCGCCGGAGGAAGCAGCGCCGTGGCGTGGGTCGCTGCTGGTGTTCACCGGCAGACCCAGTGGCAGACTTTCCGCCATAGCCTGCATTTCATTGTTCCACCGTGCGGCAGTATCGGCGTTTTCCAGCTTCATTGCCAGAATATGCCGGATCTGGTCTTTCTCCAGTAGCTTCTTCTGCTGGTCGGTCAGCGCCCAGGGCTGTTCGCCGCTTTCTGGAAAGGTTTTTCCATGATAGGTACCCGGAAAGGGGCCAAAGGGCATGGCGGGCACCATTTGGTGGGGAGAATAGAGCATCAGCCCGGCAATCTGCTCCACTGTCATACGGGAAGCCAGATCCTTTGCCCGTTCCTTTGCCGGAAGCCGCCAATCCTCATAAGGCAGAAGTTCTCCCGTTTTTGCCAGATCCTTAAAATAGCAGCCGTCCTGCTCCAGAATTTTCACGCCGGAATCCGGACTGAATCCCAAAACGGGGCCGTTTTCGTTTTCCACTACCGCAAATCTGCCGTCCTTTGAAAGCTTCTTTTCCACACAGCCTCTTCCTTTCCTGAAAGCAAAAATGATACTCCCGTTTTCGGGGAACTCTAAAAAATAACCGTTTTTGAAATTCTTTTCTTTCATTGTATCGGCAGCAGGAATAATTGTCAAGATATCTAAAAAATGAAATAAATCAAATCAAAATCTATGCGTCGCGCTTGTGCGTCAAACGTGCAAAACGGTTCTTTCCTTTTTTCAGGGAATTTCT
>CAMVYG010000162.1 GCA_947171615.1 uncultured Clostridia bacterium | reverse complement strand
ATCCAGAAACGCTTCCGGCAGAGCATCGATCAGATCGGTGGGAAGCATGGAGCGCTGTCCAAAACGTTTGGCGCACAGGTCTCCTGCCAGTCCGTGCAGATACACGCCAGCCGCAGCAGCTTCAAAAGCCGGAATTCCCTGGGCGGCAAAAGAGGCGATCATGCCCGCCAGCACATCACCGCTGCCGCCCTTTGCCATGCCCGCGTTTCCGGTGGGATTGATGGCGCAGCGTCCGTCGGGTGCTGCAATTACGGTGGAAGCGCCCTTCAGCGCTACCACAGCCCCGGTCTCTCTGGCCTTTTCCCGGGCGGCCCCCAGGCGGTCTGCCTGGATCTCCGAAATAGCGTCACCGCAAAGCCGGGCCATCTCTCCGGGGTGAGGGGTAAGGATCAGCGGAGCTTCCACTTCCTCCAGTAAGCCGGGACGGCGGGCGGCAAAATTCAAAGCGTCCGCATCGGCGACCAAGGGCACTGTGCAATGGGAAAATACCAGAGGACACGCCAGCTCGGAAAGCTCCCCCAGCCCGCAGCCGATCAAACAGGCGGTAGAGCCTGTGAGGGCGTTCCGCAGCTTCTCTTCATTTTCCATCCGGCGGTTTTCCCAATCCAGCACCGTAAAAACCGCTTCCGGCACAGCCTGGGCCAAAATGGGGTAGATCCGCTGATCTACCGCAATGCGCAGCAGACCCACGCCGCAGCGCAGAGCCGCCTTTGCCGCCATGATACAGGCCCCTGCCATGCCGAAGCTGCCGCACACCAGCAAAAGCTTCCCCAGGTTTCCTTTGTTGCTTTGGGGATCGGGCGCTTTCAAAATGGCTTTCGGTAGGCTGCTGTCTGTTTCAAAAAAGCGGGTTTCCGCCGCCTCCAGCAGCACCGGAGAAACGCCTACCTGCCTTACCACCGTTTCCCCGCAGTATTCCTTTGCCGGGTAAGAGCAGTTGGCAGGCTTTTTTCCAGTGAAGGTTACCGTTACGTCCGCCCGAAAAGCGCCGGGGCTGACCCGGCCCGTATCGCATACCGCTCCGCTGGGCAGATCCGCCGAGATCCGCAGGCAGTCCCGGCGGCTGGCAAGCTCCAGAAGCTCCAGTCCGTCTCCGGAAAATTCTCCCCGGAAGCTGAACCCGAATACGCAGTCTAAAATCACTTCCGCCTGTGTCAGCGCCTGTTCGCTGTCCTTTCGCCGCTCCTGTACGGAAAGCACCTTAACCGAAGGCGGCATCGCCTGGAAGGCTTTTTGGGAAAGTGGCTGGGGTTCTGGGGGTGCGGGGGTGATGAGTGGCGTCTTCGGGTCTCCCTGGATCAGAAGCACGGTGCACAGCGCGCCCTGCTCCGCCAGATATCGAGCGCAGACAAACCCATCTCCGCCGTTATTTCCCTTGCCGCAGAGAAGCACGGCTCTTTTTCCCGCGATGGGCCGTAGTCTGCTCATGGCTTCCTCTGCCAGAGCCGCACCGGCATGCTCCATCAGCGTTTGCAGGGAAACGCCGGAGCGTTCCGCCATTCCTTCCAGGCGCTGCATTTCTTCCTTACAGAACAGCTTCATAAAAATCATCCATTCCTTTTTTCGGAATTTGTGCCGGTCGGCACAGCCGATTGCCGCTTTGCTTGTCGCGGCAAAGGCACAAAAACGGTGTGTGAAAAAGTATTTTTCACACTAATCCTCTCATCTGTATCAAAATGCCCCTGTGTTCAGTTTGATTTTTCAGCCGCATTTTGTCTTGACAAAAGCAAAGTCTCCTAGTAGAATAATACCAGCAAATGATCTTCGGGGCAAGGTGTAATTCCTGACCGGCAGTAAAGTCTGCGAGCGGCGGATCTGTGATCCGCTGTTGAACCGGTGTGATTCCGGTACCGACGGTAAAGTCCGGATGGAAGAAGATTGAGGCTGGTGCGGTGTATTCCGCTTATTTCCTGTGATTTTGTAGGCCTGCCTCGTATCCCGGAGCGCACAATGCGCCTCCGGTTTTTTTATTTTCCCCGGTCTTTTGCAAACAAATTTCCAAAGGGAGATGTTTTTGATGCAAAAGAAAATCAATGTACGGAAATTGGCGGTTTCGGCTGTTCTGGGCGGCGTAGCCACGGTGCTCATGTTTTTGAGCTTCAGTATACCGCTGATCCCCTCCTTCATTAAGCTGGATTTTTCCGAGCTTCCCGCCTTGATCGCGGCATTCAGCATGGGGCCGCTTTCCGGTGTAGTGGTATGCTTTGTGAAAAATGCGGTAAATGTGATTTTTACCACGACTGCCGGAGCGGGAGAACTCTGCAATTTCCTGATGGGCGTTACCTTTGTGCTGCCTGCCGGATGGATCTACAAGAAGCGGAAAAGCCTGAAGGGCGCGGTGATCGGTTCTCTGGTAGGCGCGGCGGTGATGGCTGTATGCAGTCTGCCCATCAACTATTTTATCAGCTATCCTGCCTACTCTCTGTTTTACGGTCTCAGCACCGAAATCATTCTGGGAATGTACCGTGCCATAAACCCCAATGTTAAAAATCTGTTTGAGGCTCTGCTGTGGTTTAACGTGCCCTTCACCTTCTTTAAGGGCGCCTGTGATGTTGTTCTGACCTTCCTGGTGTACAAACGGCTGTCCCCGGTAATCAAAAAGCTTACCATCGCATAAAAACTTGCAGAAAAAGACTATGCTTTTTCGGGAAAATGCGGTATACTGAAACTATCGTTCAATAAGCTCCGGGGCTTTTGCCATCGGCTCAGTAAAGAAAAGAAAGGATGCGTTTTGCAGGCAATTTTTGCCGGCAAAAGCTGCCATCGGTTGACAAAGGGAAATATACATGCTCTTGTCCCCCCGATGGTAAGGTCACAAATATGGATCGTAAGTTTTTAAAAGATCTGCTGGAAACCCCTTCTGTCAGTGGGCATGAAGAAGGAATTCAAAAGAAGGCCCTGGCTTTTGGAAAGTCGTTTGCGGAAGCACAGCTGACTGACCCCAGCGGAAATGCCGTTTCTGTGGTGAACCCCCAAGCAGAGCATAAGGTGCTGTTGTGCGGGCATATTGATGAGATCGGTTTTGTTATCACGCACATAGACAGCGAGGGCAGGCTTCATGTAACGAACGCCGGGGGCGTCAGACCCGCACTATATCTGGGAAGCCCGGTGCAGATCTGCCACGGAGAACAGATCATAAACGGCGTAGTGGCCGTTTCTTCCGGACTGCTGGGGAAAGAAAAGGTAGAGACTTCCGACCTGATCGTGGATATCGGCGCAGTCAGCAGAGAGGAAGCGGAACAGGTTGTTTCCGTGGGTGACCCCATATGTGCGGACGCGCAGGTCAAAGAGCTTTTGAATGACTGCTTCTCCTGCCGGGCGCTGGATAACCGCACCGGGGCTTTTGTTGTATTGGAGGCAGCCAGGCGGGCGGCAGAGCTGGGCGCTTCCGCCGGAATTTATGCCGCCACCACCGTAGGAGAGGAAACCACCAAGCGGGGCGCTTACTATGCCTCCTCCCGGATCAAACCCACCTGCGCCCTGGCGGTGGATGTTACTTGGGCCAGCGACGCCCCCGGTACTGACCCGTTCTCTACCGGCGAGGTAAAATTGGGAAGCGGCCCGGTACTCTGCATGGGCTCGGCGGTCAATAAGAAGATGAACAGCCTCTTGAAAAAGACGGCAGAGGAAACCGGAATTTCTGTGCAGTGGGAGATTGCCACCGCCCGTACCGGAACCGATGGTGACGCTGTAAACCTGACCTGTGAGGGTGTACCCATGGCGCTGGTTTCCATTCCCCTGCGCTACATGCACAGCTCCGTAGAGGTGGGAAGCTGGAAGGATCTGCAAGACTGCATCGAGCTGATCGCCCAATTCCTGCTTCGCCTTTCCAAGGAGTTGGAGCAGGGTTTCAGCTTCTGTCCCATTGACTGACTGAAAAAACGTCGTCAAATCAAAAATATTCGCTCAAATCACCAAGCCGCATTACAGCAAAAACACGGTAAAACTCAGCGGTATGAAGAATGACTTCAATTTGTAGGAGCCGCACCGGCGCAATGATCTTTAGCAAAAACGCAACTTGCGGTATATGTTCTTTTCCACAAAAGTGCGGTATCCTGTGACTACAACGAACCACAGGAGGAACGGCAAATGAATTTTTCGGAAAAATTGCAGGTCATTCGGAAGAACAAGGGCCACACCCAGGAAGAGCTTGCAGACAAATTGCAAGTCAGCCGCCAGGCCATTGCGAAATGGGAAAGCGGGCAGGTATACCCAGACATTTCTAATTTGATTTCATTAAGCAATCTTTTTCATGTTTCGGTTGACTATCTCGTAAAAGATGAGGATTGCGAAAAAAGCATATTGACCGCTGATGGAGCAGACAACTGGCAGGAAATCATGGCTTTTCGGTCGGAAGCGGCCCGAAACACCTATGCGGGGCACGGACCTCAATCTGTATCATCCCGGCCCACTTCTATTGATTTCTGCTACGAAAGAGGCGAATATCTGTACATTGACACCTTCGTGGGAGGAGAACAATTTTCCGGTGAGGAAGTAATTTGGAAACAGAAAACGCCCATTTGGGCGATGAATTACTGCGGTAGAGTAATCGGCAAAAATTTCAGCGGAGACTTTCTGAAGGAAGTACTGCGCAATTGCGATTTGGAGCATCCCAGAGGTCCCCGGTTTTACCAGTCGGGAGAATACCTGTATCAATCAAAAACAACGGGAAAGGTGGACGCTTGGTATCAGGGTTACGAGGAAATCTACTATCATAGTGAAAAAGTTTATGAATGCTATTACCATGGCGGAAGTGTGAAGTAAACTGTTTTTTAACACCCGATTGATGCTGTGACGCTCACCCCTCGCACCCTGAAATTATTTTACCCACAGGAAAGCCCAGAGATGAACCAAAGTTCATCTCTGGGCTTTTTTGCAGGGGCAGAAGGACTTGAAGCAGCTTCGCTGCCGCCCTTCTTGCTATTTCACCCACCGAGTACGTTTCGGCGGCGATACCCAGCATGCGGTTTTGAAGTGGATAAAGAAGTGTACAGAAAAGGTCGGTGGTGAAAGGATAATCTCAGTCGTTCCAAAAGATAACAACCAGGCTATCTTACTTGGAAAAACCAGCTTTTCATGTATTAGTTTTCAGCCTTTTACCCCTCCCAAGGTAATACCTTTGATAAAGTTATTCTGGATGAAGGGGTAGATTACGATCACGGGAAGTACGCCTAATAC
>CAMVYG010000161.1 GCA_947171615.1 uncultured Clostridia bacterium | reverse complement strand
AAACGCACTTGTGGTCCGCGAAAAAAGGCAGAGCCAGAGCCGCGTCGGCAATGCTGTCAATGGAAGATTCATTTCCGAATTCATTGTTATTGAATTCCGGGAAAGCTTCGCCCCCCGCTTTTTTCATCAGGCGGGCCGCCGCGCGCTTTACCAGATATTTTTCTTCTCCCGCAATCAGATAAACGCCGTGAAGCTCTCCGGCGGCAAGCTGTTTTTTCAGCTCGGCTTCTGTCAATTCAGGCACAGGCTTTCCCCCCTGAAGCGTATTGTTCCATCCTGAAGCAGATCCAGATACAGTCCGTTTCCGTCCGGCGCAAGATATTGCCCCGGCGGAAGTTCATTCAGAGGAACATTTCTATATGCTCCTATTATAGCATCATTCTGCAAAACGGTAAATGAAGATTTGATTTGGCTCTTTTCCTCTGTGGTAAACAGCACTTCGCAGTCCCCTTCTCCGCTTTTTCCTGTTTCTACCATGACGGTGGCGCCGTTCGCCTCTACCGTCAGCCGGGCCATTCCGCAGGAGGCAGTGATCTTCACTCCGTCCAACACTTCCAGAGAGTCCCCGTCCTTCCAGAACAGCTGCTCTGCGTCTTCGGCATACAGCGCCGCTTCCCGGCCTAAATAGCCCTCTTCCGGCAGCGCCAGCCTTTCTACAGGAAAGGCCCGCAAAAGACAGGCCGCCCCTTCCCGCGCGTCCCTGTCCCGCACAGGAAAGCACACCAGCTCCACCCGGCGGATATTGTTCCGGGTAAGCAGCGCTTCCGCCGCGTCGATCTGATATCCGCCCAGGGAAAGGACCGCCGCTCTGTCGCCCCGCAGCACCGCCACACAGGAGGAATCCGGCGCGGCAGCCAGGGTCACTGTGCCGGGGTCTGCTCTGGTCAAAAATCCGCCCCATCCGGCTAAGAACACAGCGCCCAGCAGCAGAACCGCCGTCATGCCCTTGCTCCGCTTTACAAAAAAGCCTACCGCAAAAAGAAGGACAATGCCTACCACGGCCACTGCCCACACCGGCTGGGAAAGATCCAGCACAGAGCCCGGCAGCGCCGCCAGCCCTTCCGCCGTTTTCAGGGCAAACCGGGCAAGCCACCCGGCACAGAGGATAAAAGGTTCTGCCAGAGGAGCAAGAAAAGGAACCGCCCCGAAAAAGGCAGCAAGCAAGGCACAGTATAACAGCAGCATACAGGGATAAACAAGAAGCAGACTGGCAAGGGGAGACAAAAGGCACAGCTCCTGGAATACCAGCATCTGCACAGGCCGGGTGAATAGAACCGCGGAAAAGGTCATGCTCAGCGAAGCCGCGATGGGCGTAAAAATACGGCGAAGCAGGGGCCGCATCTCAAAGGGCCGCAGCAGCGCTTTGGAAATGGGGCTTCCCAAAAGCAGAATTCCCAGAGTGGATGCGGCAGACAGGGCAAAGCCCAGATCCCCGCCGGAAAAAGGATTCCCCACACAGATTAGAAATACAGCCACGCCTAAAGAATTGACGCTGTCCGTCCTTCTGCCCAGGCACCCTGCCAAAAGAGCCAGAATATACATAATGCCGCTGCGCACCGCGGAAACGGGAAATGCCGTCAGCGCCAGAAAACCAAGGATCGCCCCGGCGGTAAGAAGATTTACCCCGATCTTTCCCAAGGGAAGCCTGCTGAACAAAAAAGCCAGAAAAGCGGCCAGCGCCGCCATATGCAGGCCGGAGATCACCAAAAGGTGATAGGCCCCGATTTTTCGGAAGCTCCGGGCGCCCTCGTCGGGAATGCGGCTTTTCTCCCCCAGCAGCATGGCCCGGATCAGCCCGCTTTCCTCTTTAGGCAGACGCTGTTCAAAGCTTCTGCCCAACTTATGCCGCAGCTCCGCGAAAAATTTTCCCGGCGAGCTTCCCTCTTCAGACACGACTGTTATATCCTGATAATCAGACAGATAAGCTCCCAGCTCCACGCCGTCCGCCAGGTAGGAATTTCGTGTGGAGTACAGGCCGCCTCCGCTGCTGAAGGCGAAAAATTTCACCGTGCACTCTAATTTATCATAGGGCCGGCAGGAAAAAGCGCCCCAGGAAGAAAGCCTTACGGTAAAGGCGGGAAGGGCTTGAAGCTCTCCTTCTATGCTCACCTGCTCTATTCTTACCAGGCAAAGAGTTTTCCCGCGCTTTTCCTCCGGATAATCCAGCACCGTACCGCTGATCCGCGCTTGTGCTCCCGTAAGCTGCTCTACAGGCTCCACCCGGGTATTCCAGGCATAGGCGTACCGAAACAGGCAAAACGCCGCCGTCAGCAGCGCCAAAGCGGAAAAAAGCAGTTTCCTACAAAAGCCTGTAAAGCGATCTTGCTTTACTGTCTTCCTTCCCCGCTTTTCCGCCGCTCTCTTTTTCAGCCAGTAAAATAGCAGCCCCAGAAGGAAAATCCCGCCAAGCCCGGCACAAACAGCAGAGCACAGTATAGCAAAGCTGGCCCCCGTACAGGCGGCCAGCACAAGAGCCAGAAAAGCGCTTCCTCCCAGCAGGGCAAAAGGGCGCTTCACTTACTTAAAAAACAGGGGCAGCGGTTCCAGATAGAGGATATCCGTCCGATCTTTTGCGTCTCCTTCCGCCAGCACACAGGCCTTCCCCACTACCTTGCCTCCAATGGCATGCAGCAGCTCCTCAATGGCGGCAAGAGATTCTCCGGTGGAGATCACATCATCTACAATGAGGATCCGCTTTCCCTTCAGGTTTTCGCAGTCCGCCTTGGAAAGATACAGCTTCTGCACATGATCGGTGGTAATGGACTTCACCTCCACATGAATGGGGTCCTCCATATAGGCCTTGATCCCCTTGCGGGCCACCACATAATTCCGGCAGCCGATCCTGGCCATTTCGTAGGCCAGAGGAATGCCTTTGCTTTCCGCTGTGACGATCACATCGTGCTCCGGGCTTTTTTCCAGCAGAGCCTTTGCCACCGCCTCTGTGATCTCCACATCGCTGAACATCACAAAGCCCGCGATATCCAAATGTTCATTGATGGGGCAGATGGGAAGCTCCCGCTCACACCCGGCAATGTTCATTTTATAAACCTCTCCCATAAAGCATTCTCCTTCATTTTTATATGGTTGGCCTTACGGCCCGATCACCTGTTATTCCTCCGGTGGGAAGGGCGGCCAACCCATCCTGCGCTTTCCCAGCAGATGGAAGTGCAGGTGCTGCACGCTCTGCATACCGTCCCTGCCGCAGTTATTGACGATGCGGAAGCCATTTGCAAGGCCCAGTTCCTTACTGAGCTTTGCGGCCACCTCAAAAATGTGGGCCACCACGCTGCTGTTTTCCGGGGTAATCTCTGCGGCAGAAGCGATATGCTCTTTCGGGATCAGCAGCACATGCACCGGTGCCTGAGGGTCCAGATCATAAAAGCCCAGCACCGTTTCATCCTCATACACCTTGTTTGCGGGAATTTCTCCCCTTGCGATTTTACAAAAAATGCAGTCGTCCATAGGTGTTCACTTTCCCTTCTTTCTCATGATATCTTAGAGCCTATCCCGAAATAGGCTCTTAAGCCTCCAGTTGCTTTTTCACCAGTTCCGGCACTGCGGCCAGTGCTTCGTCCAGCTTGGTTTGATCTTTTGCGCCGGCCATGGCAAAATCGGGCCGTCCGCCGCCGTTTCCGCCAGTGATCACAGCAACCTCTTTTACCAGAGCGCCCGCTTTCAGTCCCATCTCCTGAGCGGCCTTGCTGCACACCGCCGCCAGAGAAACCTTTCCGCCGCTGACGCCGGCAAACACCGCCGCCGCAGGCTCGGGCCGCTCCTTCACCTTATCGCACAGCGCCCGAAGGGCATTGCCGTCCATACCGGAAAGCAGCGCGAACATCACCTTTACCCCGGAAACCTCCTGGGCGTTTTGGAACACGCCTTCCAGATTGGCGGAAGCCATCTTGGCATTCAGCGCTTCAATGGCCTTGTCTTTTTCCTTCAGCTCCGCCATGACCTGTTTTGCCCGCATGGGAAGCTCTGCCGGATTTACCACCTTCATGGTCTGGGCCGTTTCCTGAATGGAAAGGCTCTGTGCCGCCAGCACCGCCAGCACACCCGCCCCGGTAACGGCCTCAATTCTTCTCACGCCGGAGGCCACGGAAGCTTCGGAAACGATCTTGAACAGACCCAGCCGGGAGGTATTATCCATGTGGGTGCCGCCGCAGAACTCCCTGGAGAAACCGTCCTCCACGGAAACCACCCGCACCATATCCCCGTATTTTTCGCCGAACAAGGCCATTGCCCCGCTCTTTTTTGCTTCTTCAATAGGCATTTCCACCATGGTGACCGGAACCGCCTTCAAAATTTCATCGTTGACCGCCATTTCCACCATGGCAAGCTCCTCGGGGGTCATGGCGGAGAAATGGGTAAAGTCAAATCGCACATGCTCCTCATTGACCATCTGACCGGCCTGCTCCACATGGTCGCCCAGCACCTTCCGCAGCGCCGCCTGAAGCAGATGGGCCGCAGTATGGTTGCGCATGATAGCCTTTCTTCTCATAGCGTCCAAAGCCGCTTCCACGCTGTCCCCAACAGAGAGCGTGCCTTCGGCGATCACACTGCGGTGCAGATAGATCCCCTCGTATTTGGTGGTATCCACCACGTCTACAGAAACGCCCTGGGCCTCCAGCACGCCGCTGTCTCCCACCTGGCCGCCGCCTTCGCCATAGAAAGGGGTGCGATCCAGCACAACGGAGACCTCTTCCCCGGAAGCGGCGCTTTCCACCCGCTGCCCGTTCCTGATAATGGCAAGCACCTTCGCAGGGGTTTTCAGCTCCGTATAGCCGGTAAATTCTGTAGCGGGCAGCCCGGCGGCAGCGGTATTCTCACCCTTCCAGGCGTCCGCCCCGGCGTCCTTTCTGGCGTTTCTTGCCCGCTCCTTCTGCTGGCGCATCAGCACCCGGAAGCGTTCCTCGTCCACCTTCATGCCCCGCTCCGCCAGAATCTCCCTGGTCAGATCCAGAGGGAAACCGTAGGTATCGTTCAGGGTAAAGGCGCTGTCGCCGGAGAAAATCTTGGAATCCGCCTTGTCGATCAGGCTGTTTAAGAGGGAAAGTCCCTGATCGATGGTTTTGGCAAAGCTTTCCTCCTCAAAGGAAATCACCTTTTTAATGGTAGTTTCCTTTTCCCTGAGCTCGGGATAGGCCTTCTCATTTTCGCAGATCACCGTTTCCGACAGTTCGGAAAGGAAAGGACGATCGATCCCCAAAAGCTTTCCGTGGCGGGCAGCCCGGCGCAGC
>CAMVYG010000160.1 GCA_947171615.1 uncultured Clostridia bacterium | reverse complement strand
CCTCCAACCGGCTTACTTTGGCGCTGACCTCTACCCTGTATTCACAGCGGGACATCTGCTCCTTCCAGTGTTCCGAAAGGCCGCGCCAGTGTTCCGGCGCTTCCCGGTAGAGCAGTGCGCCGAAGCCGAAAATATCACAATGATCTTCGAGCACCGCTTTTCTTACCGCTTCCTCGATCTCCCCCCGCAGCTTTTCGGCAAAGCAGCGCTCCAGAGTCTCATAGTCCTTTGGCTCCAGCCAGTTTCTCCCGCCGGAAATGGCGCTGACATCTCCCCGGGCCTGCACCCGCAGAAGAAAACTGGGTTCCGATTCCTTTATTTCCCAGGAAATTTTTCCCGTTCCCCCGGTGAGAGACAGCGTAACGGTTCCAAGCCCCTCTTCCCGCAGGACCGCCTCGCCGTTTTCCAGCTTTTCCTGTACCGCCAGATATCCCCGGGTTTCTTCCAATGTTAAAAAGCCCTGAAGCCGGTAGCCGTCAAAATAAGCGGTAGAAGATATCTTTACCCCGTCTTCCTCCGCCCGCAGCACAGGCATCACCGGAGAAGAGCCCTGCCGCTTGACGCCATTTACAAAATCCAGCAGCTCCACTCCCACGGTGCGCCCCGTATCCCGGCTGCTGTCACCCAGCTGCTGAAGCTCTCCCATTTTCAGATATTTGCCGTCCTTCTGGAAGCTTAAAATATCCTCCGCCTTTTCCTCCGCCAGATAGACCTGTACCGCCGGGCGAGTGTTATAGTACCTTACAAAAAAATCCAGGCAGCGGTCAAGCCCCTGCTCCCCGCAGCTTTTTCCGAATACCACCAGGTAATTATGGGCGTAAAATGGCTTGCGGCCTGTGGAAAGGGACAGGCTGTTCAGCGCCTCCAGCACAGAGCTGCCCCTGCATTTGAAGTATTCCTCTCCCTCATCCTCAGTGGAAATGGAGGAACGCACCGTAACGACAAACTCCTCCCCATCTGCATCCACGCCGATGCCGTGGATCAGAAGCCGTTCATAAAGCTCCCTTCCGCCGCAGCCCCACAGGCCGGTCAGAAGCGCCGCACACACCAGAAGGCTTGCCGCCCGAAGCAGCAGCCTGCTTCCTCTCTTTTTCCTCACCTTCATCCTCCTTTCCTCTGTTTCAGCCAGCCGATCCCCCAAACCAGCAGGGGCAGTACGCCGCCTATCCCCACGGTGCAAAAAAGCAGAAGCCGGGTATTCAATAAGATCCTTTGGGCCGTGAGCTTCTCCGCAGCGGCAAAGGCCAGAAGCAGAATGGCCGCACCGGAAAGAAAGAGGGCCGTTTTCGGGCATTTCCTTCCTGCCAGAGAGGTAAAGCACACCCGGCAGGCGTACAGGTCACAGGCCAGCTTTATGATCATTCCCGTCATCCATACCCCTACAAATACCGCGTCCAGCCGCTGCATGGAGCGGATCTCCGTAATGGAAGAAAGAGCATACACCGGAAAATTCTGTGTGGCGGCATAGGGGCCAAGGCACCCTGCCAGCAGCAGAAGCAGAATCCCGGTAAAGAGGAACGTGCCCCCGGCCCACCCGAAAAAGCCCGCTTTTCTTCTGCCCTTTACCATAGGCAGCAGCACCGCAAACACGCACACCGCGCAGCGGGCCACAGTTTCAATGCCCCGAAAAGCGCCGTACAACGCTACCCCCAGCAGGGCCGCGATGGTGAGGGCGGAGGAAAATTCCGGATTTACCGTATCCAGCAAAAAAATCTGGAACAGCCCTAGAGAGGAGCCGTTTACCAAAATAAAATAGAAGAGGTAAAAAAGAGGAACCGCTTTTCCCGCTTTCCCCAAGGCCGCCTGTGCCGCATCCCCGATGCTGAGCTCCGGATACAGCCTGGCAAGCCCCCACACCGGCAGAGCAAGAAGAAGTCCCAGCGCCATGGCAAGGCCATAGGAAAAAATGGCTTCCAGCATGTTTTCCCCGCCCAAATACCGGGCGTTCAGGGCGATGGTCACCACGATCCGGGACACAAACATCATGAGAAAGAACTGGCTTGCGCTGATCCTGTGTTTTGCTGTTTCCATAGCTGTAACAAATTCCTTTCCCGTTTGTGTGAAGCATTCCGCAATTTTTACTGTCCTCTTTCCCGGCTACCCGGCATATCCTGCACCTTCGCGTCCCACTGTGCCAGCTTTTTCCAGCTTTTTCTTCCCGCCACGTCACGATGCACCAGCAGGCTCTGAAAGGGAGAAACCGGCGTGAGCAGGGGCACCCCAAAGCTCCCGGAACCGCACAGATCCATCAGCAGAAACGCAAAGCCGATCATAACGCCCCATACGCCGAAGAATCCACCTGCCAGTAAAAAGCCCAGCCGCAGCAGAGACAACGGCTCATAAAGCCGGGGCACTGAATAGCCCGCAATGGCGGTAAGGGCCACCACCATCAGGGAAGGGGCGCTTACCAGCCCGGCGGAAACCGCCGTATCTCCGATCACCAGGCCGCCTACAATGCTCACCGTGGCGCTTAAGGAACGGGGCGCCCGGAGGCCCGCTTCCCGCAGCATTTCATAGAGAAAATAAAGCAGCAGCGTTTCCGCCAGCACCGGAAAGGGAGTTTCCGACTCGGCCTGGGCAATTTTCAGCATTAGGCTTTCCGGCAGAAGCTCCGGATGGTGGGCAGCAATGGCCACATACAAGCCGGAAAGCAGGGCGCTGACAAAGAATGCGATATATTTCAGCCAGCGGACAAAGGCCGCGTAAAAGGGCCGTGTGAGATAATCATCCAGAGTTTGGAAATTCTCGACAAACAGGAAGGGAACCAGCAATACGCTGGGAGTCCCCTCCACCAGAATGGCCACCCGGCCTTCCTCGATCTTGCCACAGACCACATCGGGCCGCTCGGTAAGCCCCACGCCGCTGAACAGCCCGCCCCGTTCCAAAAAGCTGGTGAGATAGCCTGCCCCCAGGGCGGTTTGCAGATCACAGCCTTGCAGCTTTTCTCGCACCTTGGCCAGAATTTTTTCCGAAGCGATCCCTTCCAGATAGCAGATGGCCACCGGAGTGTGGCTTTGCGACCCAACCTCCGCTTTCTCAAATTTCAGGGCGGGCGTTTTCATTCTGCGGCGGATCATTGCCATGTTGTTCTGGTAGCTTTCCGTGAAGCCATCCTTTGCGCCCCGTTGCATTACTTCGTTCTGGGGCTCCTCCGGCCCGCGGCTGTCAAAGCCCTGTACGCCGAATACAATGGCTTCCGAACAGCCATCCACGCACAGTACCGCAAAACCGCTCATCAAAAGCACTAAAAGGGTATCCAAATCAGATTCCCGTTTCTGCTCCATACTGCCCAGCACCTTTTCTTCGATAAATCCCAGGCGGTCTTCCACGTGCTTTGGCAGCTCGCTTTCCATCAGGGGATTCAGGATACTTAAGGTGATGATTTGCTTACTTACCAGGCCGTCCAGAGCAAACAGCACGGCCTTCACCCCGGAAAGCTCCATTTCCCTTGCCATAAAGTCCATGGCATTTTTGAATTTTTCCTGGAAAAACTTTTGATTGACCCCAACATAAGAAGAAACCTTTACAAGCTCTGCTTCGTTTTCCATAGGATATGGCGCTCTCCTTCCCCATCCGGCAAAATTTTTCATTTCCAAGCTATTTTTTCCCACAGGCTTCAAAATATCCGCCGGGATAAACGGTTTACAAACGCAGCATACTAAAACACGGTTTAGAAGATCATCGGAAAGGAAACGTGGATCATTTATGGTCGTTTCACTGCTTCGTACCCTGATCATGTATGGGATCATCCTGCTCGGTGTGCGGGTTATGGGAAAAAGGCAGATCAGCCAGCTGCAAACCTCTGAGCTGGTGGTAACCCTTTTGATCTCAGAGCTTGCCGTCATGCCCATTCAGGAGCATGACGAACCTCTTTGGAATGGGATCGTACCCATGCTGGCTTTAATTGTCTGTGAGATCGTGGTGGCCCTGCTGATGCTGAAAAGTGGGAAATTCCGGAAGCTCATTTGCGGCAAGCCCATCCTTGTTATTGAAAACGGCAAAATTTTGCAGGAGCAAATGCGGAAGCTCCGCATGAGCACCGAGGATCTTTTCGAGCAGCTCCGGCAAAACGGCGTATTTTCTCTGGAAGAGGTGGCCTATGCCGTCATTGAAACCAACGGCATGATGAGCGTTTCCCGCCACGCCAAGGACGACCCCCTCACTCCCCGGCAGGCCGGGGTAAAGGTAAAAAAGGAATATCTGGAGCTGGTGGTGGTAAGCGACGGAGAAATTTCCGAAAGCTCCCTGCGACTTTGCGGCAGAGATGTGGGCTGGGTGCGGGAGAGGATCGCTGCGGCAGGCCTTTCCCTTTCCGATGTTTTTATTATGACCGCCTGCCAAAACGGCACTTTCCAGATCGTTCCCAAAGACAAAAAGACAGGCTGAAGCTTCAGCGTGTCGTTTTGTCTTTCGTTGAACAGCTTACTCGCACAGCTCCAGGCACAGTTTCCTTAGTGCCTCTACTGTGGGAACGATTCGGGAAGCGCCTGCCTGCTCCAGCTCCCCTTCTTCGGAATATCCGTACAGCACGCCGATGGTCTCAAGGCCCTGAGCCTTGGCCCCTGTGATATCCTGACGGCGGTCGCCGATCATCACCGCTTTCTCCTTCGGCGGGTCTCCCAACTGCCGCAGCACCTCACCGATCACCTGGGCCTTATCGGTCATGGTGCCGTCCAGATTAGCCCCTACCGTCAGGGTAAAGCAGGAGGAGATCCCCCGCATTTCCAGGATCTGCCCGGCAAAATGCAGGGGCTTGGAGGTGGCAAGGCAGACGACAGCTTTTTGCGAAAGCTCCTCTAAAAGCCCTTTCATGCCGGAATACAAGGGGCTTTCAAACACACCCTTTGCCCGGTAGCGTTCCCGGTATTTTTCCACCGCCGCAAGAGCCTGTTCCTGAGAAAGGCCGTAAAATTCCCGAAAGGACTGATCCAGAGGCGGCCCCACAAACCGCCGAAGCTTTTCCTCCGGCTCCTGAAAAAAACCAAACTCATCCAGCGCGTACTGGGCGCTTTTCATAATACCCTCGCCGGTGTCTGTAATAGTGCCGTCCAGATCAAAAAGAAAGTATTTTTTCATAGAGAATTCCTTTCGTTTGTTGTCTGCGGTAGGCCGTTAGTTAGCGGAATGAATCATACTGATTCGTTCCCCGCAGCTTGTCGTTCGTTAAAAGAAGTGCCCTCTAAATTATAATTTATCAATCACTACTCACTGTCATTGCTGAACAGAAAACAAAGCAGACTTTGTTTTCCCGGAAGAATC
>CAMVYG010000159.1 GCA_947171615.1 uncultured Clostridia bacterium | reverse complement strand
ATATAAATCAAGATCCTGTATTTTTTGGCACAGAAATAGAATATCCGCTTCGGCTTCCACACATTTTTCCCTTGCTTCAGAAAGCATTGCTACAGAAGCATCCACGCCATAAATATCGATGCCCCGCCGAAATAGTTCCAGCGTCAGGGAACCGGTGCCGCAGGCTAAATCGACTGTGAGACCGGGCTCATGCCCCAACTGCTTCATCAATTCCAAAAGGTAATCCGCCCACTTCAAATATTCTACATTTTTTGTTAGGGTATCATAATATTGGGCAAAAACCGAATAAGCGCTCATACGGGTCACCTATCTTTTTCAGTGTGTCAAGCATATGGCAAGCTGACAAAGCAGTATTCCATTTTATGTACTTCAGAAAGCTTTAGAAAGTTCTTAAAAGCTGAGCAGCAAATTGTGGCGCCCTTATTGTTTCTTATCCTCTAAACGTCCGAATACCAGAGCATACCCATCACTGCCATAATTTAGGCTGCGGTTTACTCTGCTGATCGTAGCTGTAGAGGCGCCGGTTTCCGCTACAATATCACTATATACCTGCTTTTTACTGAGCATTTTTGCCACCTCAAGACGCTGGGACATTGCCTTGAGCTCCGGCATAGTGCAAAGATCATCAAAAAACTGATAACATTCTTCTACTGTTTCCAGAGAAAGCACAGCCTGAAATAAAAAGTCGATATTCTTATCGTGAAGTTTACCGTTCATTTTACCGCTATCCCTCCCTAAGGTTTTTCTGCTTTACCATTTTACCACAGAAAAACAAAAAAGTAAACCCGGGAAATCAGCGTCTGTTTTAAGTTTGGAAAGAGGCGAATATCTCATTTAGAGAAACAAAAGCTTTTGAATGTTTCAAAAAATTTTAAATATCGTTTCGCAGTAAATCCTCGTAGGTTTCGCCCTGAATGATAACCCGTGATTTTCCCTGAGATACCATCACACAAGGCGGCCGCGGGTTCCTGTTATAATTGGAAGCCATGGAATAATTGTAGGCGCCGGTAGAAAGCACGGCCAGAATATCTTCTTCCTCCGGTGTTTGAATTGCAGTGTGCTCCTGGATCAAATCTCCGCTCTCACAGCATTTCCCGGCAATAGTAGCTGTATATTCAGTGGGCGCAGAAGCTTTATTTGCAATCAGACAGGTATAGTCAGACTGATACAGCGCATAGCGGGGATTTTCAAACATGCCGCCATCGATCATCACATAATTTCTCACATTGGGAATTTCCCGAATACTTCCCACCGTATATAAAGTGATCCCCGCTTCTCCTACAATAGAACGTCCAGGTTCAATATATATTTTAGGAGTGGAAAGTCCTTTCGCTTTACACTCCCGATGGATCACCTCAGAAACCGCGCCCATATATTCTTCATATGGAAGGGCGTCGTCCTGCTCTGTATAGTGGATCCCAAAGCCACCGCCCAGATTCAGAAATTCCAATTCCGTTCCCAGGGTTTCTTTTACCTCCATAAGAAGCGTCAGCATCACTTCAGCCGCATGGATAAAAGGCTCTTTTTCAAAGATCTGGGATCCAATATGACAATGCAAGCCTTTTAAAACGACATGATCCATACTGGACGCCAGCTTCACCGCTTCCATAGCTTCGCCGCTGCTCAGATCGATGCCGAATTTAGAATCAATTTGTCCGGTACGAATAAAATCATGCGTGTGCGCATCGATCCCCGGTTTGATCCGAAGAGAAACCGACACGGCTTTATCCCGCTGTCTGGCCACCTTCTGAAGCTTATGCAGTTCTGAAATACTGTCTACTACAATATCCCCTACTCCGTTTTCCACAGCCAGTGTCAGTTCGGTGAGCGTCTTGTTATTTCCCTGAAAATGGAATTTTTCCGGGGGAACACCGTCCAGTCAAGCGGAATATAGTTCTCCACCGGACACCACCTCCAGATCAAGGCCTTCGCCAATGACAATACGGCATATTTCCTTGCAACAAAAAGCTTTGCTGGCGTAGATTGGCCTTCCGTTCCCCTGATAGTAGGTTTGGAAGGAAGAAACATAACGCCTGCATACACTGCGTATTTCATCTTCGCTCATCACATACAGCGGCGTGCCATACTGTTTTGCCAATTCCACGGTATCACAGCCACTGATCGTAAGATGTTCTTTTTCATTCACAGAAAGACAGGAAGAATACACTTTAACACCCCTTTTTCTAATTCCCGTTTGCGATTTTTGAAACTGTCTCTGAAAGCAATTCCCGCAGTTCCTCTACACCTGCCCCGGAAATGGCGGAAAAGGGATAAAACGGTATCTCATTCTGCTCAAACAATTCCTGATATCTTGCAAGCTGAGCCGCAGTTTCCGTTTTGTTCAGCTTATCGCTTTTTGTACACACAACTACAAACGGTGCACCGGTTTCCATCAGAAAGCGGATCATATCAAAATCATCGACCGTAGGATCACGGCGCATGTCTACCAACTGAACCACCAGCGCGATTCGCCGTTCCTGCGCAAAATATCCTTCCACCAGATCGGCCCACCGTTCTTTTTCGCTTTTCGATACCTTGGCATAACCATATCCAGGCAAATCCACAAAGCGGCAGCCGTCTACCTGAAAGAAATTGATCGTGGCGGTTTTTCCAGGGGTAGAGCTGGTACGGGCCAGAGCTTTTCTGTTTACCAGCTTATTGATCAGCGAGGATTTCCCCACATTTGATCTGCCCGAAAATACGATTTCAGGTAAATCAGAATGAGGCAGCTGTTCTTTTTTTCCTGCTGAAAGCTCAAATTCTGCTTTTTGAAAATTCACGGGATTCCTCCTACTGATAAAGCTCCGAGGTTCTGGAACGGGATGGGCCTTCCGCAGACAGAGGAGTTCTGCTGCCTTCGGAAAGTTCTGGGCAGGGCATCCGGGTCAACGCGGCTTTCAATACGGCGTCAATACGTTTTACCGGCACAAACGTGATATTTTTCTTTACTACTTCGTCCACTTCCGCCAGATCCGGCACATTATCTGCCGGGATCAGCACGGTCTTCATTCCGTTCTTATAGGCTGCCATGGATTTTTCGCGCAAACCGCCTATGGGAAGGACTCTGCCTTGCAAAGTGATTTCCCCTGTCATGGCAACATCCCGGCGCACCGGTATTTCACACAAAGCCGAGGTGATCGCCGTTGCCATTGCGATGCCGGCAGAAGGACCGTCCTTTGGAACAGCGCCTTCAGGTGCGTGAATATGAATATCACATTTTTCATAAAACTTAGGAGAAATTCCCAAAGAATTGGCGCGAGTACGAATACAGGTAATCGCCGCGTTGGCAGATTCCTTCATCACATCTCCCAAAGAACCGGTAAGTTGTATTTTTCCGGTTCCCTCCATAACGGCCACTTCAATTGGCAGAAGCTCTCCGCCCACACTGGTCCAAGCAAGTCCATTGACAAGCCCTACCGTGTCTTCTCCCAGTGAAAGGTCTTTCTGGAATTTCTGCGGCCCCAATAGTTCTTCTAAGTTTTCCGGCTTCACTGTATAGGATTGAAAGGATTCCTGGGAAACCGCCATTTTTGCAATTTTCCGGCAAACTGAAGCAATGGTTCGCTCTAAATTCCGAACGCCTGCTTCTCTGGTATATCCCTCAATGATTCCTTTGACAGCTGCTTTGGAAAATTTTAACTGAGAGGCTGCGAGGCCGTGCTTCTCCAGCTGTTTCCTGATCAGATGACGGGTTGCGATATTACATTTTTCTTCCAGCGTGTAACTGCCCAGCTCCAGGATATCCATGCGGTCGTAAAGCGGGCCGGGAATTCGGGAAGCATCATTTGCTGTGGTAATGAACAAAACATTGCTCAAATCAAAGGGCATATCAATGTAGTGGTCGCAAAACTCTTTATTCTGCTCCGGGTCAAGCACTTCCAAAAGCGCAGAAGCAGGATCCCCTTTAAAATTTTGACCAAGCTTATCAATTTCGTCCAACAGGATCAAAGGATTTTTTGCTCCCGCCTGCTTTACGGCATTGATAATGCGTCCCGGCATAGAACCTACATAGGTGCGGCGATGCCCCATGATCTCCGCTTCATCACTAACACCACCAAGGGAAACGCGGACATATTTTCTGCCGGTAGCCTCAGCAATGGAACGGGCAATAGATGTCTTTCCTACGCCAGGAGGCCCTACCAGACAAATGATCTGCCCGGCATTCTTTGGCGTCAGGCTCTTGACGGCCAAAATTTCCAGAAACCTCTCCTTGATTTTTTCCATACCATAATGATCCCGATCCAAAATACGCTGTGCGCGCTTCAGATCCAATCGTTCCTTTGTCGAAGCGCTCCAGGGAAGTTCCAGGCAGGTATCGAGATAAACGCGAAGCACACTGGCCTCATGAGAACCGTAGGGCATTCTGCACAGCTTATCGCATTCCTTTAGAAGCTTGTCTTCACAAAGCTGCGGCAGCTTCATGCCCAGTATTTTTCCTCGAAGCTCATCGGCCTCCTGCTGGGGATTATCCTCTTCCCCCAGCTCGCTGGAAATTGCGCGAAGCTGTTCCTTCAGGAAATATTCCCGTTGGTTTTCGTCCATTTGTGCCTGGGCTTTCTGATTGATCTCATCCTCAACCTTCAAAATCTGAATCTCTTCTGTCAGAAGATCAATTAGCTTTTGAATGCGTTTCAGGGGGCGAAGCTCATCTAAAATGTACTGTTTTCTTTCAAAGTCTATGGAAATATTGGAAGCCAGATAATCCGCCAGTCTGCCGCAATCCTTTTCCTGCAGTACCCCAAGCAGCACATCGGGCGGAACACGCTTAAAGAGCCCCAGATACTCGTCAAATTTTTCATGAACGATGCGGATCAGCGCTTCTGATTTGGATGATTTCTTATAAGTAATAACAGGACATTTCTGTATATTGCCCAGCAGATAGGGATTTTCCTTAACAAGAGACTGAATCTCTCCACGGTACAACCCCTCCACATGGAGCTTTACTCCCTCTTCCGAACGATGGATCACCTGCTTGACACGGGCAATCACACCTGTTTTGAAAAGATCGTCGCCAGAAGGTTCGTTTTCAGAAAGGTTCACCTGTGAAACAAGAAAAATCAACCGATCTTTCTCCACTGCTTCCGCAGCAGCTAAAATTGATTTTTTTCTGGCCACATCAAACTGCAGCATCATGCCGGGGAAAAAGACAAGCCCGCGAATTGCCAGAATCGGCAGGGTTAGATTATTTTCTATTTTAAGACTTTCTTCTGTAAAATTTTGCATATATGTACTCCTAATATCAGGGAAAGACTGCGGCCGGCGCTGCCGGCGACAGCCTTTTGGGGTTTGG
>CAMVYG010000158.1 GCA_947171615.1 uncultured Clostridia bacterium | reverse complement strand
GTGCAGGCATAGGAAACCGCCGGTTTCCAGAGAATTTCATAAGCCCGCAGACATTTTGCCAGCACGGACATATCGAAAGGCGCGTTGTGGGCGATTAACAGTCCGCCGGACATCACAGGCTCAATTTTCTCCCACAGCTGCGGGAAAGTTGGCTCGTTCTCTACCATTTCAGGAGTGATGCCGGTGAGTTCCACGTTAAAGCGGTTAAAATAGGTTTCGGGATTGACCAGGGAGTAAAGCTCCCGCTGGATCATTCCGTTTTCCACCACAGTGATGCCAATGGCGCTCATGCGGTCGCCTTTGGAATTGGGAGTTTCCACGTCAAAGGCAATATATTTCACATTGACCCTCCTTTTTATCACCATTTTTCACGCCAGAAAACCATGTTTGTTGTTGTCGAGCGATAGTACCATGAGTGTATCATATTTCGGTGTTCTTTACAATCGCCGGAAAGTGAGATATGCTTATTTGAGTGAGGTGAGAGAGAATGAAAATCACGGAAGTGGTGGCGGCACTGATTTGGGACGAAGGCAAATTCCTGATTTGCCAGCGCCCGGCACACAAGGCCAGAGGTTTGCTGTGGGAATTTGTGGGTGGAAAAGTGGAACCCGGAGAATCGAAAGAGCAGGCCCTCATTCGGGAATGCCGGGAAGAGCTGGGAATCACTGTCGAAGTGGCAAATGAATTCATGGAAGTAGTCCACGAATATCCTGATATCATGGTACACCTGACGCTTTTTCATGCGGCGATCCGGCAGGGCAGACCCAGGCTGCTGGAACACAACGACCTGAAATGGATCACCCCGGCGGAAATTCCGGAATATGAGTTTTGCCCTGCGGATGTGGAGATACTGGGGGAGATTCAAAGGCAGTTTGGCAGGTAGAAAACTACCTGCCAAATGAGAAGCTTTAAGATATAACGAAAAACCCCAGTAAATCCACAGATTTACTGGGGTTTTCGTGGAGCTGCTATCCAGATTCGAACTGGAGACCTCATCCTTACCAAGGATGCGCTCTACCGCCTGAGCCATAGCAGCATGGCGACCCGGAACGGGCTCGAACCGTCGACCTCTAGCGTGACAGGCTAGCGTTCTAACCAGCTGAACTACCGGGCCAAATGCCTGACTCAATATCAGGCAACGGTTATTATACAATAAGCATGCTCTGTTGTCAAGCTTTTTCTTGTCGGGAATCTCTCTCTTTTTTCAAAAAAATTTTTTGTTCCATATTTGGAAAAAACAACCATAAAAGATATGCCTATTTCAGCCATTCCCGAAAAATTTCTTCGGTGGTTTTGTCTGTTACATAAAAGCGATTCATGGCATATAAGCTATCCGGGTTACCGTATACAAGCTTTGCCTTTCCCGGTGTGATGGCCAGGGTGGCTTTGAAGCCCATATCCTTTACCAGCTTTTGGCTCAGTTCATCAAAGGAGCCTCCCGGATAAGCCAAAATCGTTACGGGATTTCCGGTATTTTCCTGAATTTCAGTACAGGAGCGAGTGAGGTCCTCCTTTACGGCCTGTGCATATTCTTCCTCTGTTTCATTGGGAAGCTTCAAAATGGTGGTGCGGATCTTATCTCCCGTTTCGTATTCGGCCCATTGGTGCATATCATAAGTATGAGACTGAATAGAGATCAGGCCGGAATCCACCATTTTCTTTGCTTCGGTATAATCGAAATGAGGCGTGATAGGGAAGTCTGTTTCCTTATAGTGTTCTTTATTTCCCACCGTAGCGCCAACCACAAAAATTGTGGCTTTCATTTCGTGTTCCTGCAAAATGGGGAAAGCAATCTCATAATTGCTGAAATAGCCATCGTCAAAAGTAAGACATACCGGATCTTTTGGCAGAGGGGTTCCTTCCTCTACATAGGAAATCAGCTGATCGAAGGTAACGGTTGTTTTTCCCAGTTTATCTAAAAGCGCCATTTCTTCCGCAAACTGACTGCGGGTAATGGTGTTTGTGGACGTCTTCGAGCTTTCCGAGTCATTGCAAAGATTGTGATACATCAGGATGGGAACTTCCACTTGGGTAGAAGTTTTGACAGAGCACCCCGTCTCTGCGCCGAAAAGAACGCCCGCCAAAATCAGGCAGGAAAGAAAAAGAGAGATAGGCTTCTTCAGAAAATAAATGACGCGCATAAAACCCTCCTGAAAAACAGATCTGCTGCGAATCTGTACTTTTCAACCTTACTCCGTGATAATCGCTTTGCGATTATTTTAGCATGTCACCATCAAAGCGTCAAGAAAGAGCCTTTGCGGCAGAAGTGAATTTTGTCTCAAAAAGTGGTTGACATCTGTGCGGCAAAATGGTAAACTTATTGAGCAAGAAATGAGAGACAACATATAAATAGGGGTATAGCTCAGTTGGTAGAGCAGCGGTCTCCAAAACCGCGTGCCGAGGGTTCAAGTCCTTCTGCCCCTGCCAAAAATGGAAGCAGTTGCCGTAAGGTGACTGCTTCCATTTTTAGTTAGAGATAGAGGACTTGAACCCGAGAGGGGTGCTGATGCTCGGTGAGCATCGTCCAGCACTGCCTGAACTGTCAAGTGAGTTCTGACCGTTAAGAAAACGCCGCAGTGCGGCGTTTTCAGGGCAGAGCGGCGAGACGGGGTGATAGTGTCCGGTGGACACTGTCCATCACTGACCGAGCCGACAGGTGAGATACTGTTGCGCAGCAACGGTCGGCGAGCCATCATGCACGCAGTGTATGTTCAAGTCCTTCTGCCCCTGCCAAAGAAAACCGGGAAAGCGCTTGCTTTCCCGGTTTTCTTCTGTGGGTAAAAGTCTTGAATTTCCGGCACGCGGAGCGTGCTGAGGGGCGCTGGTCTCCGGTGGAGACCAGCGCCGTTCTCGGCGTTCGCCTCGGTCGGTCATGGACGCTTGCCACCGGCAAGCATGACCCGAGCCGACAGGCGAGAGAAGTCCTTCTGCCCCTGCCAAATTCCGACCCCCAGAAATGGTTTAACACCGCCTTTTCTGGGGGTTCCTCTTTTTCTCTGAGACCCCGGCACGGGGTCTTATTCGCCATTTTGATGCTCTGAAAAGAGCATCAATTTTGCCGTCCGGCGCCAACCATTCCACACGATTCCAGCCGCTGCAGCATCAAAAGAGCATCAAAAATCGTCACTGGGCAGCTCTCTTAGTAACAATTGCGTCTCGAATCTCATGCAAGTCACCTATAACATCCTGGCACAGGTTAAACCAAATTCTATGATCTCTTTCATATTTCCTTTTTGGTAAAGGTTCTTTTGCGCGTATTTCTTCCAAGCGTTCCTCTGCATGTCGCTGGAGCTCATATAATTTCTCTATTGGGTATGCTGACAGATCCTCATACATGCCTTCCGTTTTAAAAACGCCGTATAGCTGCCACCTCATATTTTAGCCTTCCTCACAAATTAAAATCATCCGTCACCCCACTGAGCCTCGCCGTATCTTTCTTGACGTAGTATCTCTCGGTAATTTCACTCGTACTATGTCCAAGTATATCAGCTACCTGTCTTGGAGTCAATGTCTTGAGGGCGCCGTCCGGCTGCTTTACGCCGTTGACTAATCTCGTGGCAAAGGTATGTCTCAGGCTGTGTAACCCTTTCTGCTCTATCCTCGCTGTCACGAAGATTCAATAGTACCTCTTGCGGAAATTCACCGGCTTGGTGTAGCTGCCGTTCTCTTGTCGCTCACAAGGGGCAGTTTGAAAAAAGGTTATTTGCCATTGGGTATACTTCTTTCATTTTGATGTCAGTGCAGCACACAAGCCCACGCTGGTGTGTGGCGCGATACTTGAGGATGATGACAGCGGTTGACTAGGTTGTCCAGGCTAATCCGCGGGGATCTTCCTTTGACCCTGTGGTACGGTTTTTGCATTACCTGTACGCTATCCGTACAGTCTCACGGGAAACGCCGAATTCCTGCATGAAATATGCGTATGTCACTTGTCGTTTTTGACGTATGATTTCTATTTCAGCCTCACGGTGTTCCGTGGGAGTCATGTGTTCACCCCCTCTCTGCTCTGCTTGTTGCTATCTTAACAGTTAAAGGGCTGGGTTCACTTGGCCTTTAGAAAAGTTTATCAAGTATTTTTACTTTTTGTATGATTTCCGGCTTCAGAAAACATATAGAAAAAGCCTTCTGGCACTTCCATTCAGAGGGAGTACCAGAGGGCTTTTCATGTGCCGCATTGAGATGGGGGAATATAATTTCATAAACGATAACTTGTTCAGGCTTTGAAAACCGTCGTACCCTCTACAGGGACTAAAACCTTATTCGCATCCACAGCCATCCCTTTTCTGTCCCAGCACTGATTTTTATTTCCAGCTTATCGGCCAATGCTTTAACAATAGACAACCCCAAACCACTTCCGCCCTTAGTTCTGGCAGAGTCCCTCTGGTAAAACCGCTGGAACAGTACCGAAATTTCTTCAGGCGCCATTTCATCCACTTCATTAGCAACAACTAAATCTGCACCTTTCTTTTGCAGCTGCAATTCTACATATATGCGCCCTGTTGTATGCTTTCGTGCATTGGTGAGTAGATTCTCCAAAATTCTCTGGCAAGCCCCGCGGTCAGAGCAACAGTATACCGGCTCTTCCGGCAGCTTTATTTCCGGTTCTAATCCGGCTTGTTGAAACAAATGTGCCTGTTCGACCAAACAGTGAATCAGCAGCTCTGCCAAATCAAACACATCTTTGTGTAACGGTAAGTCAGGGTCCTCTGCTTGATACCACTGGGCAAATGTGTCTATAATTTCTGTTAATTGCGTACATTTCTGCCGCATGGCTAAGAGATATTCCTGTTGATGTTCCGGCTGGCTTTCCAGTAGCTCTTCATACCCCTGAAGAACGGTCAGGGGGGTACGCAAATCGTGGCTTAAATCTCCGATTGATTTTCGCAGATGACGTTCCTGCTTGGCAGCGGTTTCTTGCAAAGTTTCATTGATAGTTAGCGTTCGGTTAATTTCTCCGGCCAGTTTTTCCGTAGAACAAAAGATACTCTGATTGGACAGTTTGGTGTGTATCTCTCCCTGATTAAAGCTATGCAGTTGACGAATTATTCGGTGGATTTCTCGCCAATATGCCAGAAACACCAAGGCCACTGACACCAACAAAATTGATAATAATGGAACCATACGCCCTCCTCTATTTCAGTGGAGCGCGAAACATAACCGCGCAAGAAGCTGCTGCTGTTACAATCAGAATAATGGCAGAGGTAAATAGCAAAAGCCACAGGTTTTCCGGTGTAATAGCTGCTTGGTGAATGCCTTCAAGCAGCCGATAAACCGGCGTCCATTTCAAAGCGGGGCACAGAACAGATAGGCTTGCTAAATCCCGCGCTTTTTGTGAAAGCATTACCAGCAAGACTAT
>CAMVYG010000157.1 GCA_947171615.1 uncultured Clostridia bacterium | reverse complement strand
ATTTATATGTTATACCTATTTCTCTGCTTTGTCAAGGTTCACTCGCCGTTTTTTGCAAGTTTTTCTTGTCGAAATTGCAAAATATTCATTTTTCCTTTTTATCCTTAACGCTGCCATCTCAAAAGGTAAACTATATACAAGGCAGATATTTTTTACCGCACTCCCAGCTATATATTCTGTCTTGTCAATGCGGAAAACCATGTCTCAAAGCAAAAGCAGAAAGGATCTGCGGATAAGCTGAAAACCGCAGACCCTTCATTTTTAGAAGCCGTACCAATAGGACGTGGCAGAAATCCTTTCGGTACAGCTTCTTACTTTTTCACACTTACAGGGTTCCTCTGTACCCGGCTGATCTGGGATCCCAGGAAATGTAAATATCTTTTTCCCATTGATAGGCAGGGATCCTTTCCCTGACCTGAAAGCCCAGTGCATCATAAAAAGGCTGATCGCCTCCGTGCATTCCCGTACAGTCCGGGTACTTTTTCAGAACCCGGTTTGCCGATTCATTGAGAAGCGCCGTTCCCAGCCCCTTTCTGCGTTCCCAGAAGGCAACGCCCAGAGGCTCCAGCTCGCAGTAGGGCATTCCCTTTGCGCACCAGGTGTTGGCCATGGCCACCGGGCGGCCCTGAGGGTCTAAAATGCACAGATCGAGATCGGGATCATAATGTGGCTGCTTCCTGATCCCGGCAAATCCCCGCGTGCAGTCCGGAACCTTTTTGATACTGTAATGGAATGCCGCCATATGGACGTTGGCCTGATAAAAGGGCGGTACGGTATGACCGTCGGCAATGGTATAGCCCTCCGGCAGCTTCACCGGAAAAGGAGCCCCTGCAAAAGAGCGGATATTGACCTTCTCCTGCCCCTCTTCCTGTTTTTTAAAGCCATTCTGCTCCGCCAGCCCTGCCAGGGTGCGGTTCCATCGGGGAACAAAAACGCTTACATAGCGGCGCTCCTGCCGATCATAATCCACAGTTGACATGGTGGTTTTTGTATAGAACAGCATATCCCGCAGCAATTCCCTGTCCTCTGCAAGCTCCCGCGTTTTGAACAGGAAAAAGACCTGTCCTTCATCGTTTCCCTCACTGATGGCACAGGCAGCGACCTCACCGTTACAGCGCCAAATGCCCGTAGTTCTCTCCCACACATCGGGAAAGCCCAGCATGGCGGGGTGAAGTCCATTGGCAAATTCCAGCCTGCTGAGTCCGAAAGCCGGATATTCCCAGCTATATGAGCGAAGAATCATTTCCGCAATTTCGCACAGATCTTCTTTCTTATAGAAATCAAATTGATATCTCATAGAAACCCTCCCTCATACAAGTTTGTAGTTTTATCATAGAGTGCTTTCTGTAAAAAAGAAAGAGAAAAAACAGTTATAATCCTTTGCTCCGCACGAAGTTTACCATCCCTTTCTGGAAGAACCGCAAGTAAATACCTTACCACGAAGAACCTTTCTCATCCTCTGCCATCACCTGGCAAAAGCAAACACGCTCAAAAATACCGGTATTTTTTCCTGCAGGCGAACAGGAAGATAATGGAAAGCAAAAAAGCTGCGCACTCGGCCGTGACCTCCGCCCACCAGATACCGCTTACGCCGCCGAGCAAAACCGGCAGCAGCAGCACGGCGGAAAGCTTGAAAACGAAGGTGCGCAGAAACGAAATAGCGGCGGACACTGCGCCGTTGTTGAGAGCGGTGAAAAAGCTGGAAGAAAAAATATTGAAACCCGTAAAGATAAAGCCCAGTGAAGTAATGCGGAAAGCCGCGGTGGTCATGGCTAAAAGCTCTGCGTCATAGCCGACAAAAACAGCGCTTAGATAAGGAGCAAACGCAAAGGAAACCACCGCCATAGAGATGCCAAGGCAGCCTGACAGGACCGTGTTTTTCCGAAGCATGTTTTTCAGCTCGTCTATATTTTGCGCCCCATAGTGGAATCCGACAATGGGCGCGCCGCCCATGGAAAGCCCGATAAAAATGGCCACGAAAATAAACTGAGCGTACATCAGCACGCCATAAGCGGCAACACCGTTCTGCCCGGCATATTTGAGAAGCTGAAAATTGTAAAGAGCGGCAACAACAGACGAAGTGATATTGGAAACCATTTCCGAAGCGCCGTTGGCACAGGCTTTTATAATGGGCTTTGCTTCCAGCCTTGTCTTCACCAGCCGCAGCAGGCTGGTATTCTTTTTCGACAGAAAATAGCACAGGGGAACAACACCGCCCACGCACTGGCTCAGCCCCGTTGCCAAGGCGGCCCCTACTACGCCCCAGTGAAAAACAATGATGAAAAGCGCGTCCAACGCCATATTGGTCACCCCTGCCGCCACAGTGCAGACCAGCCCCAGCTTGGGACGCTCGGCAGTGATGAGAAAGCTCTGAAATGTATTTTGCAGCATAAACGCAGTGGTGAAAGCAATAGAGGTTCGTCCGTAAATCACGCAGTCCTGAAGCATTTCGCTGTCAGCGCCCAGAAACAACGCCACCGGCTTCATAAAGATCATGCCCACAGCGGAAATGAGTACGCCCGCCAGAACGGTCAGCAGGATCATCATGGAAAAGTAGCGGTTGGCCCGTTCCTTATCTCCCTCGCCCAATGTCTTGGCAACAAGAGCGCTGCCACCGGTGCCGATCATAAACCCGACGCCGCCGAACAGCATGACAAACGGCATAATAAGGTTGATGGCCGCAAAGGGCGTTTTCCCCACAAAGTTTGAGATAAACAGGCCATCCACCACGCCATAGATGGAGGTAAATACCATCATCACAATAGAGGGAAAACAGAACCGCAGCAGGCGGCCGTAAGTAAAATGATCCGAAAGCTGGATCGCAGTTTTCGTTTTCATAAATGATCGATATCCTTTCTTCTGAAATTACAAACGGCTTTCCTCAGAAAGCCAGTTCTTCAGCGACGAAAGCCGCCTAACTTATTTGAAAGCCTTAGAACTTCTTCGTATACTCCGCCAGGCAGCGGTTGAATTCGTCCATGTTTGTCAACACCTGCTCCGCATCGGCGTCGGAAAGCTCCGCCCAGGCGGCGTTTTCCGCTTTAATTAACTCATCGGCCGTCCTTTTGGCAAGCGCCTTTCCCGTTTCCGTCAGATGCACATACTTGCTGCGCTTATCCACCCCGGCCGTCAATTCCAGAACGCCCTCGTTCTCCAGCTTTTTCAGGGCGGAATTCAGCGTCTGCTTTGGCAGGGACAAAATTTTACTCATTTCGCTCTGGGTAATATCTTCCCCATTTTCACTGTCGGCCCGCAAGCAATACAAAATCCAGAACGCCGTTTCGGGAACCCCCAGATTCTTTACAGCCTGACGGTAGATCTCATCAGACTGTCTTATCAGCCGGTTATAGGCCTGCAACCTGTTGTTGACAATTTTCCCACCCATGCTTTTCTCTCCTTCAGACCGTCTCAAATCGGACGATTTGTAATTATAGTACGGTTTCGGACAAATGTCAAGAGAAACCGCTTTTTGTTCTCGGAATTTTGTGGCAGAAACCAATGATTGAGATAAGTATTAAAATATGGTATAATATCCGCAAAGGACGGCGGATATTATAAATTTAACTTTGCCTTGCCCAGTTTGTGCTTCGCACAACGGGCAATCGGCACATTATACCAACGCACCTTCGGTGCTTATGCTATAATATCCGCAAAGGACGGCGGATATTATGAATTGAAAATTGTCCCGCTCAGTTCCTCACAAAAAGTGGAGATGTTTATAAACAATAACCGCCGCTTTCGGCAAAAGAAAGGACTGAGAATAAGCATTGAGCCAGAATGAAAAACTAATGTTGAAGCTGCTGAACGGAAGCAATGATAAAAGCTTTTCCTTTTCGGAATTGCAGAAAGCGGTTTCCCTGCTGGGCTTTCGGCTGGATAGGATCGCCGGAGATCATCATATCTATGTTCACGGGGAAATCGTGGAGATCATAAACCTGCAACCGGCAAAGAACAACAGCGCAAAGCCTTACCAGGTGAAGCAGGTTAGAGAAATTGCCAACAGATACGGACTTTACAGAGGTGAAGAAGAATGAATCGCTATGAAATTATCCTGTATTGGAGCAAAGAGGACGAAGCCTATATTGCAGAAGTGCCGGAACTGCCCGGCTGTATGGCAGACGGCAGCACACGGGTGGAAGCTCTTGAAGCTGCTGAAAGGGTCATAGAAGAATGGATCGAGACTGCCCGGAAGCTGGGCCGAATGATCCCGGAACCACGTGGAAAATTGATGTACGCATAACGCGGCGAATCGAGAAAGGAAAATACCAATGCCGGAATTATCGAGATTTTATGGAATTGTAATCAAAATGATTTTCAAGGACAACGTACAGCATAGCAAGCCTCATTTTCACGTGTATTATGGAGAATATGAAGCTTCTGTAGGCGTTGACGGAGAAATGCTGGCGGGAAATCTGCCAGTAAAACAGCTTAGGCTTGTACAGGCATGGGCGGCGATCCATGAGGAGGAATTATATCAGGCGTGGAATAATGCCGTCCGAGGTGAAGTGTTCGGCAAAATTGCGCCGTTGCAGTGAGAGGAGCTTTTTTATGTTTGAAAAAGACGGTATCGCTTATGCAGGAAATCAGACCCCGCCTTTGAAAGTGTGGGGCGTTCGTCCGCTGGATAACTTTATGCTCTGGCTGCGGTTCAACACCGGGGAAAGCCGCTTACTGGATTGCAAGCCCCTGTTTGATTTTCCGGCGTTTGCGCCTCTGAAAGATCAAGAGGTTTTCAAAAGCGTTTATATTGACTATGGCGTTCCCGTGTGGAATGATGGAGAAATAGACCTTTCACCGGAATATGCCTATGAAAACAGCGTTCCGGCCTCTGCCGCGGCTTTCTCAACCCCCCTAAAATTTGAACAGGAAGGTCTATCATCCCTTTAGACAAAGAGATTCTCAGCACCACGGAATATAAGCACGTGGAAAGCATAGGAAAAGTCTGGATAAAGCGGCAGCACTGGGCCGGTCTAAAAAGACGATTCAAGATATAAATGGCGTGATAAGCCGCTTTCTCAAACACCCTCAAGTGGAAAGCAGTGAGATCGCTGAAGCAACCTTAAAACATTTCCATTTTGATGGAGGCACAGTAACTTTGATGCCAGCAAATGCAAAATATCCTCTCGGCACCTACAGCGGAGAGGATATTACAATGAAATACACATTGAGGGAAAAGTCAAAGGGTTTTGAAATGGGCAACAAAATCTTGCGGCAGATTTGTGGTTTTGATTGGGAGGGAACGTAAAAAATTATGAATAAACTTGTGTCTTTTTTTAGAAAATCCCTTTCCTTAATATCCTCAGCTGTTGCTTTCTTTCTCATATTCATGGTATTTATATTGCGATACAACTCTACTCTTTTCTCTATCATATTGGT
>CAMVYG010000156.1 GCA_947171615.1 uncultured Clostridia bacterium | reverse complement strand
ATAAATATGCACATCGGGATGGGCCTTTGTCAGAGCTTCCAGACCTTCAGGAGCAGAAATAATGCAAAGGAATTTAATACTCTTGGGATTACTGCGCTTCACGATGCTGATCGCATCAATAGCGGAGCCGCCGGTTGCCAGCATGGGATCCAGTACGATCACATCCCGTTCTTCAATATCCTGTGGCAGCTTATTATAATACTCTACAGGCTGCAAGGTGTCATGATCCCGATACAGACCAATATGCCCTACCTTGGCCGAAGGAACCAGATTCAGCATACCGTCCACCATGCCCAAACCGGCGCGCAAAATGGGAACAAAGGCCAATTTGCGCCCTGCGATCACCTTTGTGGTGGTTTTCTGCATGGGTGTTTCAATTTCCACATCCATCAGGGGCAGATCCCGTGTGGCCTCATAGCACATCAATGTGGCAATTTCATTGACAAGCTCCCGAAAATGCTTGGTACCGGTAGCGCTGTCCCGCAAAAAGGTCAATTTGTGCTGAATCAGCGGGTGATCCATTACGAAAATGTTTTTGTTTTCCTGCATCTTCTGATTCCTCCTATTATCTCCGCGCAAAAAACATTTCGCACGGTTTTTCCTTAGTTACAGCGTTCCCTCTTCAATTTGCCTGATTTGGTCGATACGCCTTTGGTGACGACCACCCTCAAACTCCGTATGAAGAAAAATATCCAGCAATTTAAGGGCGGTTTCCCGATCCACCACTTTACCACCCATACAAAGAATATTGGCGTTATTGTGGCGGCGGGTCATTTCCGCACAAAAAGGCTCGGTACATAGAGCCGCCCGAATCCCTTTCACCTTGTTTGCCGCAATGGAAATCCCAATTCCCGTAGAGCAAATCAGCACACCGTAATCCGCAGCACCGGCTGCTACAGCTTTTGCTGTCTTTGCGGCAATAGGCGCGTAATCTACAGATTCCGTGCTGAATGCACCGAAATCCTCATACGCAATATGGTGTTCCTCCAAATACTCACGAACAGCTTCTTTCAGATCGAAACCGCCGTGATCACACCCGATTGCAAGCTTCATAGTTCCTTCTCCTTTTCTTCCTGCTTCTTTTTTAACTCTCTCTCTGCTTGTGGCAATCTCAAATAAGCGGGGAGCAGTTCTTGTGCGAAAACTGTTTTACCTTCCAAAATTTGCACTCTGGCGGCAACAGCCACAGAGGACGCGCGCTGAAACCGCAGTTCCGGCGGCGCAATGCGCGCTCCCCATTCCCGGAAGGTTTCGTAACACAAAGCGGCGCCGTCTCCAAACAAGATCAGATCGCTTCCATACTTTTTGCATTCCTCAGAAAGCGCCGCAACAGACAGTGCACGATCCGGTGTAAGTCGATGAAGCGTGCCGTTTTCCGTTCGAAACAATGCCTGATATACCTGTCCGCATCGGGCATCCATAACCGCACAGATGAAAGCACCTTCATAATATACTCCCGGCACGGCAATCGCTTCCAGGGTAGAAACGCCGCAGCAAGGCGTGTTGTTCGGCATGGAAAGCCCTTTGACGCAGGAAATGCCAATACGCACCCCAGTAAAAGAACCTGGACCGCAGGACACTGCTAAAGCGTCAAGTTCGGCGCAGCTTTTCCCCAGGGAAGCAAGCAGATTTTCCACCATGGGAAGAAGCGTTTGGCTGTGTGTTTGCTTTGAATTGATAAAATATTCTCCCAGCAGCTTTTCGTCTTCCATCACAGCGGCAGAAGCGGGCCCTGCTGACGAATCAATTGCCAAAAGCAACATATTACAGTTCCTCCTTCCAGCCCTCCAAAGTGATGACGCGCATGGTTTCTGTTGTGCCGGGACGAATATGGATCCACAACGTATCTTTCGGCAGCGCCGCTTCAATATTTTCGCTCCATTCAACGATCAGCACACAATCCGTATCCAAATAGTCAAAGAAACCGGTAGAATACAAATCATCCCAGCCTGTGATACGGTACATATCGAAATGCTCCACCGTCAGCCTGCCCACATATTCATTGACAATGGCAAAGGTTGGGCTGGAAACCACATCGCCGGCTCCCAGAGCAGAAACAAGCCCGGAAGTAAAGGCAGTTTTTCCCATACCCATTCCTCCGGTAAAGGCCAAAACCTCGCCGCCCTGCAGTCGAGCCGCCAGCCGAGTCGCCAAAGCCCTTGTTTCCGTTGCCGAATGGGTAATAAATTCCTGACGCATCAGAACAAACCGTGAATCACGGCAGATTCGTCCACATCGATTTTTTCCGCAGCGGGAACTTTCGGTAAACCGGGCATCGTCATAATATCGCCTGCATAGGCCACTACAAAACCTGCGCCGCTGGAGAGCTTCAGATCCCGAATTGTGATCTGGAATCCACTTGGTCTGCCCAGCAAGGCAGGATCGTCAGAAAGGGAATACTGCGTTTTTGCAATACATACCGGCATGGAGTCTCCACCTAACGCCTTGATCTCCTGCAAGGATTTCTGCGCCTGTTTTGTGAAAATCACACCATCTGCACCGTAAATTTTTTCCGCAACGGCCTGAATCTTTTTCTCAATTGGAAGCACATCGGAATAAATAGGAGCAAACTGTGTCTTCCCTTCGTTTTCCTGAATGACGCGGCAAATCGTTTCCGCCAGCTCCTTGCCGCCTTCCCCGCCTTTTCCGAACACTTCGGACAACGCATAGGAAACGCCTAACTCCTTGCAGCAATCGTCAATGACTTGAAGCTCGGCATCTGTATCCGTACCAAAACGGTTGATCGCCACTACTACAGGCACGCCGAATTTCTGCATATTCTCTACATGGGCCTTCAAATTTACGGAACCTTTTTTCAAAGCCTCTACATTTTCTTGTGCCAGCTCCGCCTTAGCCACGCCGCCGTTATATTTCAAAGCCCGAACAGTAGCCACTACCACCACGCAGGAAGGATTCAACTGTGCCATACGGCATTTAATATCCATAAACTTTTCCGCGCCCAGATCAGAGCCGAAGCCTGCTTCCGTAATGCAGTAATCAGCCAGTTTCAGCGCCAGCCTGGTTGCTCTTACAGAATTGCAGCCGTGAGCAATATTGGCAAAGGGGCCCCCGTGCATGATCGCCGGAGTGCCTTCAATGGTCTGCACCAGATTGGGATTGACCGCATCCCGCAGCAAAGCGGCCATAGCCCCCTCCGCCTTGATATCCCGGGCATAGACAGGCGTACCGCCGTAGGTATATGCAATCAAAATATTCCCCAGCCGTTTTTTCAGATCTTCCATATCCTTTGCCAGACAAAGAATGGCCATAACCTCTGACGCCACTGTGATAATAAAACCGTCTTCTCTGGGAACGCCGTTAATTTTTCCGCCAAGGCCTACCACGATGTTACGTAATGCACGATCGTTCATATCCAGACAGCGTTTAATCAGAATTCTTCTGGGATCGATTCCCAGAGGATTTCCCTGCTGCATATGGTTATCCAGCATAGCGCAGCAAAGATTGTTGGCAGAGGTGATTGCGTGCATGTCCCCCGTGAAATGCAGATTGATATCTTCCATGGGCAGGACCTGAGCGTAACCGCCGCCGGCAGCGCCGCCCTTTACTCCGAACACCGGCCCAAGAGATGGCTCCCGCAGGGCAATGATCGCTTTCTTTCCGATCTTTGCCATGGCCTCTCCCAAACCTGCTGTGGTAGTGGTTTTCCCTTCCCCCGCAGGCGTTGGATTGATGGCCGTAACCAGGATCAGCTTGCCGTCCGGCTGATCTGCCAAACGTGCAAAAGCGCTTTCATTGATTTTTGCTTTATATTTTCCATAAAGCTCCAGTTCGTCTTCCTGAATCCCCAATTCCGTGGCAATTTCAGAAACAGGCCTCAAGGTTGTTCCCTGTGCGATCTCAATATCAGTCAGCATATACTTTCCCACACCTTTCCGGCCAGAACCGGCCTTTGGATTTTTTGTCTTTCAGTATGAATTATAAAGTATCTTGCCGGAATAGTAAAGACTAAGGGTAAAAAAACTTGCCGCATTCTTCATCTTCTGGTATACTAAAGATAAAATAATCTAAACATCATACACGGGAAAAGAGGCTTTTCCCCTTTCCAAACCTCAAAATGAAAAAAATAGTGTGAAAAATGCTTTTTCACACACCGTTTTTGTGCCTTTGCCGCCACAAGCAAAGCGGCAATCGGCTGCGCTGACCGGCACAAATTCCGAAAAAAGGAATGGACGATTTTTATGATAAAGCGTGGTTTTAAGGGATTCTTTAATTATGTGAAACGTGCCGATATTCTTTTGTGGCTTATTTTGGCGCTTATTTCTGTTTACAGCCTGATCTTGCTGAAAAGTGTATCACGGGCTACGGAAGCCAACTATTTTCGCACTCAGCTTTTCGCTATTGGTCTGGGTGTGATCGGCGCTGTGGTGATTTCCTTTATCGATTATTCGGAAATTGCCAATTTCTGGTAACTGATCGCCGGATTTTCCATTTTTCTGATGATCTACACTTATCTTTTCGGTGAAGAAGTTACCGGTGGTGGTGGCGTTGCCGCAAAGGCGTGGATCAATATCGGCGGACGGACCTTTCAGTCTTCTGAACTGGTTAAAATCGCTTTTATGATCACCTATGCAAAGCATCTTGACATCGTGCAAAAGCGCGGCAGGTTGAAAGAGCCTTTACAGGTTATTTTTCTGGCGCTTCACGCTTTGGTTCCGCTCCTGCTTTGCGAAATGCAGGGAGACACCGGCGCTGCCATTGTATTTTTCTTTATCTTCCTGTCCATGAGTCTTGCCGCCGGAATTCAGCTGCGTTATTTTGCGATCCTGGGCGCTATGGTGCTGGCGGCCATACCTTTATTGTGGAACTTCGTTTTGAAGGACTATCAAAAAAACCGATTCATTGCCGTATTCAATTTAGAAAATTCTACGATACAGATGAACGACGGCTATCAGCAGTATCAGGGAAGAATTTCCATCGGCAGCGGACGGCTGCGGGGACAAGGCCTTTTTGAAGGCGGACGTGTAGCAAATAACAGCGTACCTTTCCAACACAGCGACTACATCTTTTCCGTGGCCGGGGAAGAACTGGGATTTATTGGCTGTTCCCTTATCATTTTGCTTCTGCTTCTTTTTTTACTGAAAATTCTGCATGTGGCACACTCTTCCCGAGATGATTTAGGAAAATATATTTGCTTTGGCTTTTTCGGTCTGGTTGCCTTACAGTCCGTTTCCAACATTGGCATGTGTTTGACGCTTCTTCCCGCTATGGGAGTGACGCTTCCCTTTTTCAGTGCAGGCGGTTCTTCCGCGGCCTGTCTCTATTTGGGATTTGGGCTGGTGCAAAGCGTTTATATGCGCCGAAAAGAAAGTGATGGTTTACGTTTAAAGCGAAGTACACCGCTGCGGTTTTCCTATAAGCAGATCAAAAACT
>CAMVYG010000155.1 GCA_947171615.1 uncultured Clostridia bacterium | reverse complement strand
CCTTTCTCCCACGGTGTTTTTTATTTCCGTCATGTCTGCCCTGCGGGGTTATTTCCAGGGCCGCTCCAATATGGTGTCAACTGCCGTTTCCCAGACCATTGAAGCCGTCACGAAGGTGATTGTTGGCGTAGGGCTGGCGGTCTATATCCTTCAGCAGTACGATTCCAGCGAATGGGCGGCTGTGGGAGCCATTATCGGCGTTTCTGTCAGCGCTTTTCTGGGTACGGTTTACCTGACTGTCTACATGGTGAACCAAAAGCGGAAGGATCGGGCGGAAGGAGAAGGGGATCCTGCCTCTGCCAGCAGAAAAGAGCTTTTGACTACCTTGCTGAAATTTGCTGTTCCGATTACCATTGGTTCCTGCTTTTTGAGCTTCTTAGATCTGGTAGATGGAGGCGTGATGATGAATCAGCTTCAGTATACCGCCGGATTTACAAGCTCCCAGGCCAAGGATATGCAGGCGTTGCTGGGCCACGCCAGGAAATTTTACGATCTTCCCGGCGCGTTTGTCATTCCCATTTCCACCAGCCTTTTGCCGGTGCTTTCCGGCGCGGTGGCCGGTGGAGATACCGAAACGGCAGACCGCATTTCCTCCACCTCTCTGCGGGTGACCTTTTTGATCGCCATTCCCGCCTCGGTGGGCATGTGCCTGTTTGCAGAGCCCATCTGCGGGCTGCTTCTGGCCGGTTCTCCCAGCGCGGCGGCAGGTACCGCTCCGCTGCTTTCCATGCTCAGCGTCGCCATTGTTTTTAACAGTACGCTATATGTGACGAACGCAATTTTGCAGTCCTTTGGCAGACCTACCCTGCCGGTGATCAATATGGCGATAGGCGGCGTAGTGAAAATAACTCTTTCCTATGTGCTTACCGGTATGCCGGAGATCAATGCAATGGGTTCCGCTATCAGTACAGTGGTATCCTATTGCCTGATCATGGTATTGAATTTTATTGCCGTTCGCCGCAGTCAGCCCAATTTGGACAGCATGATAAAAACCGCGCTGCCTCTGATTTTTTCCGCCGCTATTATGGGCGCGGTATCTTATGGGGCGTATTGGGGTATGTGCTTTTTCCTGCCCTCCCGGGCGGCGGTATTACCGGCGATTTTGCTTGCCGTTGTCGTATATGCCGTAAGTGTGGTAGCCTGCCGTGCCGTTACCTATGACGATGTAGTTATGCTGCCCAAGGGGGAAACACTTGCCCGGCTGCTTCATATCAAAAAAGCGGTAAAGCCCCGGCACATGAGAAAAAAGTAGTAGGCGGCTTTTGAAAATTTTTCTTACATTTAATTACAAATTATGCTATACTAAGAGCATATCCCGAAATTATGAGCGCACAGCTTGCTAGCATATTTTTCGTCATGCTTTGTTGTTTTCTCTTGCCGGGCGTCAGCCCGTCTGCGAAAAAACGCCTAGCCTGACGTAAAAATCTGACTGCGCAATCTGCACACGCCTTATTTCAGGATAGGCTCTAAAGAAAAGAAGACAAGCACAAGTACAGGAAAAACGTTCTGTGGGCCCTCTTTACAATAAGAAAGGATCATTATGTATCAGGTAGGAGAACTGGTTCTGTACGGCAGCACCGGTGTGTGCAGAATAGAGGAAATTCGGGAGCAGGATTTTCCCAGCACAGGAGAAAAACGTCTCTATTACAGCCTGCGCCCCTTGTATGAGGACTGTATGATCTCCGCGCCGGTGGATTCCGATAAGGTGTTTATCCGCCCGATTATTTCCAAAGAGGAGGCCGAGCGGCTGATTGCCGGAATTCCTCATGTGCGTGTGGAAATGTATCACAGCAGCGTGTCCCGGGAGCTTACGGAGCACTATGAAACGATCCTGCGAAATCACGATTGCGGGTCGTTGATTGAGCTCACCATGTCGATTTATGCGAAAAAGCAGTCCTTTCAGGAGCAGAAGCGGAAGTTTGGCACGGTGGATGAAAGATTCTTAAAACGGGCTGAAAACCTGTTATTTGGCGAGCTTGCTGCGGCTTTGGAGATTCCCAGAGACCAGGTGCAGGGCTATATTGCCTCAAAGCTGGAGTATGACAAAGCGGTAGGCTGACAGATGTTAGGTTTGAGTTGTCAGATATTATAAAAACAGGGGGAAGGGCGTTTTACCCTGTTGCCCCCGGTAGAATACGGAAAAAAGGGACTGAGCTGCGGCACAGTCCCTTTTTATGCCCTCGGTAAAACAAATTTCCGCAGGGAGAAAACAGATTGGAAAAGCAGGGCGCCCAGACAGTTATTGTAACTGTCTGGGCGCCCTGCTTTTATAGGATGGATACAGAATTCCTCATTCGCCAAGACGCTTCAGCTCTTCCTCGATCTTATCCAAATTCAAAGGATACTGGCCGAATTCCTCTGCCACGCGAACCATTTCAAAAATATTCTCTTCCGGCGTGTCTCTGGGTACCTGATCGCCGGTGGAAAGGACAAATCCGCCGCCAACGCCGGCGTCCCGAATGGCCTTCAGGCTTTCCCGCCGAACCCTGTTTACATCGCCCATCAGCATGACGCTTGACGTCTGCAAATTTCCCATCAGGGCTATTTGAGAGCCGTAAGCGGCATTGATCTGCGCCAGATCGCAGTCTCCGCCCGGTGGGATCTCCAATGGGTTTACATAATTTAGTTCAGAAGTTTCTGCCATCACACGAACCAGGTGCTGTTCCTTGCCGCAGGAATGGACTCCGGAGATCACCCCCGCCTGGGAGGCCATGGAAACGATCCTGCGCAGGGTGGGCAGAGCCAATTCCTCCCACAGCGCGGGAGACTGCATGGTGATGGAGCCGCTGCCGCCGGTGAGGATCGAATCCGGCTTTGCGTCCAGGATCATTTCTGTCTGGCGCAGAACATGGGCGGCGTAAAGCTCGTTGAGCTCCTGAAACAGCTCCGGTTCATCGTAATAGGCGTAAGTCACGTTTTCCAGCCCGCCGTCAAAGAAATCGCAGAACATGTGCATGCCCGGAGGGTAGATCCCCACTGCCATGATCCCCTGCTCTCCCAGCTCCTTTTCCTGCTCACGGAGCAGAGAATCATCATAGCCTGTGATCTCTGGAAACAGATATTTGAATTTTGGAAAATCTTCTTTGAAATTCTTGATCAGCTTTTCTGTGGGGACGCAGCAGTCATTGTCAAAGTACCGATAGGTTCGGGTCAGCGTTCCGGCAGGGGTGTCAAAGCAGTGCTGTACATGAAGCCGCCCCTGTTCGTCCCGAAATTCCCTTGAGGTTTCCGTATATTGCTTTTTCATTTTGAATTCCAGCTCACCATAGGTAAACCATCCGTCCATGCCGAAATGACGGATCGCCTGTAAATAAGCCTTCCAAAGGGGCGGCTTATTCCGCAGCAGCACATCGGTAAAGGTGTGGTCGCTCAATTTGCAGGGCACCATGGTGGAAATATCCGGTGCGGCGGGAACTCTGTCCGGAGTTCCTCCGGTCAGAGCGCATTTCATTCTTTCCCGGGAGGTCATTTCCTGTTTCATAAAGTGCTTTCCTCCTTACTCACCCCGCCAGGTGCGCACGGTGTCTACCATGGTCATGTAGCCGTCTACGGAAACATAGTCGGGAATGGAGTTGCCGGAGCCGAAGGCGATGCCGCCATGGCCCTTTACTTTTTCCAGGCAGTCCAGCACATAATCCCGAATTTCTTCCTGAGATGCCCGGCAGACCACGTCGGTATCGATGCCGCCGAAATTGGCACGGTCTACGATCCTGCGATAGCCCGGCAGCACCAGGGTTCGGATATCCTCGTGGGAGATCAGCGTGGAGGAATTAAAGCCCAGATCATCGCCAAAGCGCATGAGGCAAAAAGCGTCAGCGTATTTTTCCAGATAGGTGTCCCAGATCTGGTAGTGAATTTCACCCATCTTTTTGAAAAGATCTGCGTACAGCTCTTCATCGTCAGCCTTGATATAGCACAGGTCCATGTAGCCCACCAGATCCTGTACACATTCAAAAATGCCGTTTCCCACGCCGCCGATGGCCTTCATGCCCTCGGGCCTTGTTTTCTCAAACCGCTCCATAAGGGGAAGGTAGGCTTCAAAAAAGCGGGAGGGCAGCTCCTCCCAGGGATATTTTTCAAAATCTTCCCGGGTTTTAATGCAGCCTTCCTTATGGGCGCCCAAGGCGCCGCCGCCAATCAGGATCCCTGTGATCTGGAATTCCATAGAGGCGGTATCATAGCCCATGCCCCGCCAGAACTCCCAAAATTCCCGGCAGCCTTCCTCCTTTTCCTGAAGAGAGCCCTGCCACATTTTTTCCTGAGGCCTCACCCCGGCGATGCGATCCATAATGCCGTCGCCGATTCCATGTTCGTATAAAGGAATTCGGTCTACCCACTGATTGTTCGCTGTTTTAACAATATTCCGGAAATCCGGCTGGAAATTTTCTTTTTTCAAGTAATCCATAAAAGATACGTCCTTTCCTGTTGGGTCGTGTTCTCAGTGTCGCACAAATTTTGCAGAAAAGCTATCATAAAATTTTGAAAAAAGCTTTGAATTTCAGCGAAAGGCGCTTCTGTTACTTCAGATTGTTCCGGTAAACGGAGGGGGTCATTCCATAGGCTCCTTTAAATACGGTAGCGTAATAGGAGGAATTGGCAAAGCCCACTTCCAAAGCGATTTCGTTAATGGTTTTAGGGGTTTCCAGCAGCAGCGTTTTTGAGCGTTCCAGCCGGTAATTGGTCAAAAATACAGAGTAGGAGCAATTTTTGACAGACTTGAAGATTTTTCCCAGATAGGTAGGGGAAAGGTTAAAGGTTTGCGCAATGCTTTTCAGGGAGAGATCGGGATTGGCAAAATGCAGTTCCGTGTAGCTTTCCACAGAAGCCACCAGCTTTTCGTTTTTCTCCCGGTAATTGACATTGACTGAGCTGGTGGAATCGATCAGGCTGTTTCGCTTGACCAAATTCCCCATCTCCATGTACTGTACTGCGTTTTTATAGGAAAGATAAATTTCTTTTTGCGAGGATACCGTATTCCCCAGGGAGCCGTAAAGATCCAGATTTAAGTTATCTCTGCTGAATTCCTGAAGGCGGTTATAGCAGAGAACATGCTCTTCTCCCAGCGTTTCTTCGGTCATCAAAAGCACGGCCACGGTTTGGCCGCCCAGATCCACAGATTTGCAGCGGTAGTGAGCGCCGAAGATCTCGTCGGCGATATTGCATACCATGAACCGCAGCATGGTATATTCCTCCGCGGCGTATTCCTCTGCAAATTCCACGCGGCTTTCCAGCTTGATCAGCAGGACGGTATAATACGCTGCAAGAAAGGCTTCCCCCATTTCCCGCAGCCGTTCTCTGGAAACAGAAAAGGGCATTTCCTCTCCAAGCAGCATGTTTTTCAGGAACTGTGAAACAATGTATTTGTTGCCCAGATAGCGCTCATGTTCGATTTTTGAAA
>CAMVYG010000154.1 GCA_947171615.1 uncultured Clostridia bacterium | reverse complement strand
GACTTCTGCAATAAGTCGTTAGGAAGTGAAGCTTTGGATAAATATGTAATAAACGGCGGCTGCCGTCTGACCGGAGAAGTGAATATCAGCGGTGCGAAAAACGCGGCGGTAGCTATTGTTCCCGCCACGATCCTGGCGGATTCTCCCTGCCTGATCGAAAATATTCCCGATATTTCAGACGTAAAGGCTGTGACCCGCATTTTGGAAGAAATGGGCGCCCAGGTGCGGTATCTGGATCGCCATACCCTGGAGGTGGATCCCCGGCCCATCGATACTGATACGGTTTCGGCAGAGTGTGCCCGCAGAATCCGGGGTTCCTATTATTTCATCGGCGCTTTGCTGGGCCGGTGCAGGAGCGCTGTGGTGCCCATGCCCGGCGGCTGTAATTTGGGAGTTCGTCCCATTGACCAGCATTTGAAGGGCTTTGCGGCCCTGGGCTGCGAATACAGTCTGGATAACGGCATGATCACGGTAAAGGCGGAAAACGACCTGCACGGCGCCAATATCTATATGGATGTGGTGACTGTAGGCGCTACCATGAATATTATTCTGGCTTCCGTTAAGGCCAGGGGGCTTACGGTGATCGAAAATGCCGCCAGAGAACCCCACATTGTGGATCTGGCAAACTTTTTGAACACCCTGGGGGCCGATATTCGGGGCGCGGGCACCGATACCATTAAGATCCACGGCGTCCAGAAGTTGCGCGGCGCTTCTTATTCCATTATTCCCGATCAGATCGAGGCCGGAACCTACATGGTGGCCGCCGCTGCCACCGGCGGCGACGTCACGGTGAAAAATGTAACGCCGAAGCATTTGGAATCCATTTCCGCAAAGCTGGTGGAAATGGGCGTCACAGTGGAAGAAGGGGACGATTCCGTGCGGGTGCTTTGTGACCGCCCCCTGAAAAAGTGCAATATCAAAACCATGCCTCACCCGGGCTTTCCCACGGATATGCAGCCGCAGATCACAACGCTGCTTTCCATTGCCCACGGGACAAGCATGGTAAGCGAAGGAATTTTTGACAGCAACCGCTTTAAGTATGTGGACGAGCTGCTCCGTATGGGAGCGCAGATCACAGTAGACGGAAAAGTAGCTATTGTAGAGGGCGTCGATCATTTGAAGGGCGCGCCTATTCGAGCTTTGGATCTTCGGGCCGGAGCCGCTATGGTCATTGCCGGTCTGGCGGCCGAAGGTATCACGCAGATCGAGGATATTCAGTATATTGAGCGTGGCTATGAAAACATTGTAGACAAGTTGGTAGGCTTGGGCGCGGATATTTATCGCAGCCAGAAGCCGGAGGAAGCAATGGATAAAATCGGCTGAGAATTGGAACGTTATTTGGGGCTTTCGGCCGCAGATCATGGCATTTGATGCCCGGTTATGGATATTTTATAGTTGAGAGCAAAAAGGGGAAACTCCCTGGCGGCACTGTTTGAACTGTCTGCCACGGGTTTTCCCTTATCTTATAAACCGGTAGGGGAAAGGGGAGTCGTTTATGGCACGGTTATGTCCGCTGTTCAGCGGCAGCACGGGAAACAGCTATTACATAGGCTCCCGCAGCGCGGGGCTGCTGATCGACGCTGGGCGGAGCGCCCGGCAGCTGGATAACATGCTGAAGCTTTGCGGCATTGACCCGCTGGCGCTTCAGGGGATTTTAGTGACCCATGAACACACAGATCACAGTTCCGGCCGTCGGGTATTTGCCAAAAAATATCAGCTGCCGGTTTTTGCCTCTGCCGGAACGCTGAAGGTGTTGGAGAGCGCCTTGCCTGAGGTGGAGCTTTGCCCGTTGGAAGGAGAGCTGGAGCTTGCCGGAATGACCGTTACGCCCTTTCACACCTCGCACGACTGCGCCGAGCCCCTGGGCTATCGAATTCGGACAGAGGACGGCAGGGTCCTGGGGTTTGCCACGGACCTGGGCTACCTTTCCGATACGGTAAAGGAGCATCTGCTGGGGGCGGATTTCGTGGTGATAGAATCGAATCACGATCCGGAAATGCTTCGTACCGGCGGCTATCCTTATCCCTTACAGCAGCGGATCTTATCGGATCGGGGGCATCTTTCCAACGGGGTGTGCGCAGAATTCCTGCCGGAGCTGGCAAAAAGCGGAACAAAGCGGTTTTTGCTGGCACATCTGAGCCGGGAAAACAATACCCCCTCTCTTGCTTTGGAGACTTCTCTTTCCGCACTGACTCGTGCCGGGTTGGTGCGGGAGGTGGATTTTCTGTTAGATACGGCAAAGCCGGAAAATTCACAGGGACATTCGGTCATATTCTAGGGCGGCTTCACGGAAAAGAAAAGTGAGCTCGCCCCAAAAAGGAGAAACGGGAACATGCTGGAGGTTCGCCTGATCTGTGTGGGAAAGCTGAAGGAAGCCTATTGGCGGGACGCCGTGGCGGAATATGAAAAGCGTTTGAAGCCCTTCTGCCGGTTTCAGGTAATGGAGCTGCCGGAGGCCCGTCTTCCTTCTGAGCCTTCCCCCGCTCAAATTTCCGCTGCTCTTTCTCAGGAGGGGGAGGAAATTCTCAGGAAAGCGGCAGGCACAGTGTTTCCGCTGTGCATTGAGGGAAAGGAACTGGATTCTCCCGGTCTTGCAAAAAAGCTGGAGCGCGCCATGGAGTTTCCTGGTACGGTAAGCTTTGTGATTGGCAGCTCTCACGGTCTTACAGAAAAGGTAAAACAGGCAGGAGAAAGGCTTTCCATGTCTCCCATGACTTTTCCTCATCAGTTGGCCCGCGTGATGCTCTGCGAGCAGATCTACCGGGCTTTCCAGATTTTAAGCGGAACGAAATACCATAAGTAGATGTTAGATTTTAGTTGTTAGTCGTTAGAGAAGGTCAGATGCTTGCTTTGCAATCATCCGCTTATCCGATGGCTTCTGCTGATCGAGATTCCTCGAGAAGATCCAAAGGATCTTTTGCTTGGCAATGACAGAAAGCAATGATTGATAAACTGGAAATTATCGAGCTAATTACTACCACACGCTGTCATCCTGAGGAACGCAGTGACGAAGCATCTCGACTATATCTCAGCCAGTAAGTGCAAAGCCCTTTTACCCGCCAGTTACTTCTATTCGAGATTCTTCACCGCTTTTCAGCGGTTCAGAATGACAGTGAGTAATGATTGATAAATTATACTTTTCACCTGCACACGCTGTCATCCTGAACAGAAGAGGCTTCGCCTCTTCACAGTGAAGGATCTCGACCAGTAGTAGTTGGCAGCCTTAGCGCCCTTTCCCTTTCTAACGACTAACAGCTAACAACTAAAAACTAAAACCCAATACGTCCTGTGACAGCATACCGCCAGTAAGGCGGCGGGCCGACCAGAAAGCCGGAAAACCTCCGGCGGCGAGCCTGCCGGAGAAAACGGATGGGTCTCATGGGAAACATAGTTCAAAATAGATGTCAGCGAAAGATAAGCCGGAGGGACGGAAAAGACGCCCCCAAGGCGCACGTTCCGTCCTTTCTGATACAGGAAGGAAGATTATTTTGGAATCTGAAAAAAAAGAAGCTGAGAAAAAGGGCCTTTGGGAAACCGTAAAGGCATATGGCAGGCTGTATTTTGTAGACGCCATGAGCGCCATGGCACAGGGGCTTTTTGCCTCTCTTTTGATTGGCACCATCATTTCCACCATCGGAACCCAGTGTAACGTGCCGGTTTTAACAGAGATCGGAAACTTTGCCAAGGCTATGGCAGGCCCCGCAATGGCCATCGCCATTGGTTACGCGCTGAAGGCGCCGCCGCTGGCGCTGTTTTCCCTGGCGGCTGTAGGAAGCGCTGCCAATACTCTGGGCGGCGAGGGCGGCCCCCTGGCGGTGCTGCTCATTGCTATTGTGGCGGCGGAGCTTGGCAAGCTGGTAAGCAAAAAAACCAAGGTGGATATTTTGGTAACGCCTCTGGTAACGATCCTTTCCGGCGCGGCCCTTTCTTATCTCTGCGCCCCTGCTATTGGTGCTGCCGCCGCCAGCGTGGGAAATTTGATCATGTGGGCAACGGATTTGCAGCCCTTCTTCATGGGGATCTTTGTTTCGGTGATCGTGGGCATTGCCCTTACTCTGCCTATCAGCAGCGCGGCGATCTGTGCGGCCCTGGGACTTACCGGACTGGCCGGCGGCGCAGCGGTTGCCGGGTGCTGTGCCCAAATGGTAGGTTTTGCCGTCATCAGCTTCCGGGAAAACAAATGGGGCGGCCTGGCCGCTCAGGGAATCGGCACTTCTATGCTCCAGGTTCCCAATATTATTAAAAATCCCCGGATCTGGATCGCCCCTACGCTGGCCTCTGCTATTACCGGGCCGCTTGCCACCTGTGTGTTCAAGCTGCAAATGAACGGCGCGCCCATCTCCAGCGGCATGGGAACCTGCGGGCTGGTAGGGCAGATCGGTGTGTATTCCGGCTGGGTTTCCGATGTTGCCGCCGGAACAAAAGCCGCCGTGACCGCCATGGATTGGGCCGGTCTGCTTCTCATCTCGTTTGTTTTGCCCGCCGTGCTTTCCTGGGTCATCAACCTGGGCCTGAGACGGCTTGGCTGGGTGCGTGACGGCGATATGAAGCTGGAAGTTTAGGCTATTGCAGATGTTTATGTAAGAAAAAGGAACCCCGCCGAAATTCGGCGGGGTTCCCTTATGAGGGGTAGCGTTTTATTTTTACCGGGAGGATCACTGTAAGGAATCGGAGGAAGGAAAGGCCGCTGCGGTATAGATCTGGAAGAAAAAGGTGATAAGCTCGGGCGTTTCCTGTTCACGGAAATAGGAGCATTCGATAAAGACCAAATCCTTTTCGTCTGAATCCGGGAAAGTGAAAAGAAAAGTCAGGCGGCGATCCGGCGTGGCTTCTTCGGAAAAAACAGTGTCAAAGCCTTCCTTCTCCACGTCCTGTTCTTTTCCTTCCTCAATATAGGTTCCGTAGGTTTTGCCTACGCCGTCCCGATAGATGGTGCAGGAATGTGGCGATCCCAGCTGGCCTTTGAACAGACTTAGGCATTTCTGAGCCAGGGCTTTGGTTTCCTGCGTGTCAGGGTATGTCTTTTTGCCTGTAAAGCAAAATGGCTTTCCAGTCTTGTACACAAATTCCGTATCCATTTCGATCCCGCACCACTCCATGGATTTTTGATAGATATGGTAACTTCTGTCTTCAGTGGGCCCTTCCGGAAGCTCTAAAAGTGCCGCCGCCTGGGTTTCCTCAGAAAGAAAGGTCTGTATCAGCTGTTCACTGACTGCCTGGGATTTTTTCTGCGTACACCCGAAAAGTGTCAACATCATGAATGCGGACAGAAGACAGAAAATAAGAACTTTTTTCATGGCGATCCCTCCGATTGTTCATGCTGTGAGAGATATCTTATCAATAACAGCGTGCTTAGGTTTCGCAACGTGGGTATAAAGCAGATGACTGTGATTTTCAATATAAATT
>CAMVYG010000153.1 GCA_947171615.1 uncultured Clostridia bacterium | reverse complement strand
GGATTTTATAGAAAACCAATAAAGTCACGGGGCAAGTTTTGGGTAAATAACGAATATCTTTCGCCGGATTTCTCTGATATACTTATAGCAATCTAATCAAGGATCTGTGTTTGGCATTTGGCGCAGACCCAGATAACAGGAGGAATTTCTGAATGGCAAGTGTAACCCTGAAAAACGTCTATAAGATTTATGCAGGCGGAGTAACGGCTGTTACCGATTTCAATCTGGAGATCCAGGATAAGGAGTTTATTATCCTTGTTGGTCCTTCCGGCTGCGGTAAGTCTACTACATTGCGTATGATCGCTGGTCTGGAAGAGATCAGCAAGGGCGAACTGTACATTGGAGACGCTCTTTCCAATGAGATCGCGCCCAAGGACAGAGACATCGCCATGGTGTTCCAGAACTATGCTCTGTATCCTCACATGACCGTGTATGATAACATGGCTTTTGGCCTGAAGCTGCGCAAGACTCCCAAGGACGAGATCAAGCGCCGCGTGGAAGAAGCCGCCCGTATTCTGGATATCTCCCATCTGCTGGATCGTAAGCCCAAGGCTTTGTCCGGTGGTCAGAGACAGCGTGTGGCTCTGGGCCGCGCCATTGTTCGTGATCCCAAGGTGTTCCTGCTTGACGAGCCGCTCTCCAACCTGGACGCTAAGCTCCGTGCTCAGATGAGAACCGAGATCGCCAAGCTCCATAAGAGACTGGGTACCACCTTTATCTATGTTACGCATGACCAGACCGAGGCTATGACCATGGGCGACCGTATCGTGGTTATGAAGGACGGCTTCATTCAGCAGGTGGATACTCCTCAGAATCTGTATGAGTATCCTGTCAATGAGTTTGTGGCCGGCTTCATGGGTTCTCCGCAGATGAACTTCATTGATGCCAAGCTGGAAAAAGATGGTTCCGATTATACTCTGAAATTCGGCAACTGCGTCATTAAGGTTCCTGCGAAGAAGGCGGAAGGCACCACGATTGCCGATTATGTCGGCAAAGATGTTGTGTTCGGCATTCGTCCTGAGGACGTTCATGACGAGCCTGAGTTCATCGAGAAGGTTGGCGGCGCACATGTTACCTGCGACGTGGAAGTGACCGAATTAATGGGCGCTGAGACTTATCTGTATCTGAACTGCGAAGGCAACGCTGTTACTGCCCGTGTAGAGCCCACCTCTACCGCCAAGTCCGGTGATAAGACTGCTATCGCATTCGACCTGAACAAGATGCACCTGTTCGATAAGGAGTCTGAGAAGACCTTCCTGAACTAAAATTTACACTTGCTATTCGGGGGTACCGCTTGTACGGTATCCCCGATTTTTATTTGTTCATCAGTGAACCGTCTGCGGAAAAGCAGGAGATATTTTCTCAAATTTTGCGGATTTAAAGCGAAAAAGCCTGAAGCAGAAATAAAATATATTTTTGCAGATTGGTCTTTTTTGCAAAAAAACATCTTGACATCTTGGAATTTTCAAAAAAAGGTTGAAATTTTTTCTACAGTTAGGTAAAATAAAGCTGTATATATGTCAGTGCCTTTTTTTGAAAGAGCAAAAAGATATTTTTGATAAGTGAAAGGGGAAGAGTCATGTCTAACAGATTGTTTCAGGGAATCATCCACCAAATGGGGGAAACGATAGATCGTATCATCGGTGTAATTGATGATTCTTCCGTGATTATCGCATGCAGCGAGCTGGGAAAAGTAGGGGAGGTCTGCGAAAGCGTTACTCCGGAAGAGCTGACTTCGGCTGATTTGTTTCAGTCTGATAGCTACACATTTAAGTCTTTTGGCAGCCGCCCTGGCTCTGAATATGCTGTTTTTGTGGCCGGTACCGATCCGGAGGCGCAGAAGTATGTACAGATCCTTGCGGTTTCTTTAAGCAGCATCAAACAGTATTATGATGAAAAATATAATCGGGGCAATTTTATTAAGAATGTAATTTTGGATAATATCCTGCCCGGCGATATTTATCTGAAAAGCCATGAGCTCCATTTTGACTCTGATGTGAGCAGAGTGTGCATGCTGATTAAGATCATGGATAAAAACGATATTTCCGCTTACGATGTTTTGCAGAATCTTTTCCCGGACAAGAATAAGGATTTCATTGTCAATATCAATGAAACCGATATTGCCCTTGTTAAAGAGATCAAGCCCAACATTGATGAGAAGGATATCAACAAGCTGGCAAGCTCTATTGTGGACACGCTTTCCGGTGAGTTTTATACCCACTGTACAGTAGGTATCGGCACAGTGGTCAATAACATCAAGGATCTGGCCCGTTCTTTTAAGGAAGCTCAGGTGGCGCTGGAGGTAGGCAAGGTATTTGATACGGAAAAGCCTATTGTCAGCTATAATCATTTGGGAATTGCCCGGCTGATCTATCAGCTTCCCACCACGCTGTGTGAAATGTTCCTGAAGGAAGTGTTCCGCCGGGGCTCTATCGATTCTCTGGATCACGAGACACTGTTTACCATTCAGCGTTTTTTTGAGAACAATTTGAATGTGTCTGAAACTTCCCGAAAGCTGTTTGTTCACCGCAATACGTTGGTATACCGTCTGGAAAAGATCAAAAAGATCACTGGCCTTGATTTGCGGGAATTTGAAGATGCGATTGTCTTTAAGGTAGCTTTGATGGTGAAGAAGTATTTGTCGAGCAACCCCAATAAGCTTTGAGGAAAAGGGAAACTCCTTGAAAACGCTCGGTTTTTGAATGCGAAAATTACAAATTGGTTACAAATAATTTCTTTTTAGGAATTAAACAACGGGCACCCATTGGTATAATACGTTATGCTGATGGGTGCTATTGTGTGGTACTCACAAGAAGAAAGGCATAAGGCTGGATTTTTGTTTTGTTGGATACAGTTTCACGATTTGACAAGGAGCTTGTTTGAATGCTTCTGTTGGTTGAGTTTCAGGCAGAGTCCCATGATGGAAAAAATACGGGTTGAAAATAAAAGACGCCCGCGGGTTCTTGTCTGTTTGGAGGGATAGTTTTGATTGAATTTCGCAATGTGACCAAGGTGTATAACAATGGTACAGAGGCGCTTCACCGGATCAATATGAAGGTGGATAAAGGTGACTTCGTATTTATTGTGGGTTCTTCCGGAGCCGGAAAAAGTACCTTCTTGAAGCTGATCACCTGTGAAGAACGGCCCAGCACCGGTCAGATCATCGTGGACGGCGTAGACGTTTCCCGGTTGCGGAAGGGAAAGATCCCTTATGTGCGCAGAAAAATGGGCATGGTGTTTCAGGATTTCCGCCTGATCGATCATATGACCGTTTACGATAATGTTGCTTTTGCCATGCGTGTGGTAGGCGCCCCGCCTAAAGCAATTAAAAAGCGGGTGCCCTATATTCTCAGTCTGGTAGGACTCCAGCATAAGGCAAAGCATTACCCCACGGAGCTGTCCGGCGGTGAGCGGCAGAGAGTTGGCTTAGCCCGGGCACTGGTCAATAATCCTTCCATGATTATCGCTGACGAGCCTACCGGCAATATCGATCCGGCTCTTTCCTTTGAAATTGTGGATCTGCTCAGTGAGATCAACCGCCGTGGAACCACGGTGCTGATGGTTACCCATGAGCACTCCCTGGTCAAGCATTTTCATAAGCGGATCATTCAGATACATAGCGGTGAAATTGTGGCGGACACTGCCGCAATGCAGGACAGCTATGCGCCGCCGGAGCGTTACACTGAAGCGGAGCGGGAAACAGCGGCCGACGATGATTATGCCGAGTACGACAATTCTGAACCCTATGAATCGGAAGAGGCCGAGTATGAAGACTACGAGGCGGACGAGGCCGAAGGGTATGACGAAGAGTACGACGGGGAATATACTGATCCATACAACGAGGAGTATGAGGCTTCCGTAGAGGAATCGGAAGAAATATCTCAGGAACCGCAGGATTGGGACGATGAGGAGGTGCGATAATGGGGCTGCACAATATAGGGTATTTATTCCGGGAAGGCATTAAAAGCCTGTGGAAAAACAGGACCATGAGCATCGCTTCCATCGCAGTTCTGATTTCCTGTTTGCTGCTGACCGGCGTGGCCGCAGCACTCACTCTGAATCTTTCCGCCACTATGGAATCTTTAGAGGGAAATAATACCATCACTGTCTATTTGCAGGAAGATCTGCCTTCTTTAACAGCGGTAAAAGTCGGAGAGGATCTGAGAACAATCGATAATATCTCTGACTGCACCTTTGTTCCAAAAGATGTTGCTCTGGCCGATATGATGCAGAGCATGGGAGGAGACGGCACATTGTTTAACGGCCTTCAGGGAACGGATAACCCTTTGCCGGATGCTTATACCATCTCCATGATCGACCTGAGCAGATACGATGAAACGATTTCCGCAATCCAGTCGGTGGAAGGGGTAGACCGAACTACTGACTTCCGTAAGATCGCTTCTCAGCTGAGCAATCTGGATCGCCTGGTTCGATATTGCAGCATTGCCCTTGTAGCGGTGCTGGGCGTTGTTTCTCTCTTTATCATCTCCAACACGGTAAAGGTTACGCTGTTTTCCCGAAGAATGGAGATCGTCATTATGAAATCGGTAGGGGCAACCAACAGCTTTGTTCGGATCCCCTTTATCGTGGAAGGTCTTATGATCGGGGTGATTTCCGGTACGATATCCGCTACCATTTTATATTTTGCCTATGATAAAGCGGTGGAGGTTGTCTATAGCCTGGCGCCTTTCCTGGGTGTAGTTGATATTCACCCTTATACAGGAATGGTGTATTTGGCCTATATTTTGGTCGGCATGCTGTTCGGTATGCTGGGCGGTGTGATTTCCATCGGAAAATATCTGAAAAAAGAAGGAGAGGACGCTGTTGTTTAAGCTGGAAAAGCGGCTGAGAACTATCCTTTGCATTGGGTGTTCTGCCGCACTGCTGTGCAGCTCTGTATTTTCCGCTTCGGCGGAAAGCTTGTCTGAGCTGCGGGAAAACCAGAAAAATCTTCAAGCGCAAAAAGAGGAAAATGACGCCCGTTTGGAAGAACTGCGGGACGATACAAACCGCAAAAAGGCTTATCGGGATACGCTCTATGAACAGATCGACACAGTGCAAAAGCAGTTGGATCTTTTGCGGAACCAGATCGCTGAACTGGATGGGCAGATTGCCGTTTCTGAAGATAAGATCGCGGAAAAGCAGGAAGATATTGACCGAAACTTCGATCTGCTGAAGGAGCGGATCAAGGCTCTGTATGTTACAGGAGATGCGTCTACTGTAGCGATCATTCTGAACAGCAAAAATCTGATGGATTTTACCGAGAAGGTTCAGCTTCTCAGATCCGTGACTCGTCATGACCAGGAGTTGATCAAGCTGCTGACTTCCCAATTGGAGGAAATTGAAGAAGAGCTTTCCGAAATCAGGGAAGATAAGGAAGAGGAAGAAATATGGAGAGAGGGTACCAGACAAA
>CAMVYG010000152.1 GCA_947171615.1 uncultured Clostridia bacterium | reverse complement strand
TGTTCTTTCAGTCCTTTGTAAATTCAGTGATTGTCACAGTGACCGGTACGGCATTGAGTCTGGTGGTAACCGGGCTTGCGGCATATCCGCTTTCTAAACCGAGCTTGCCGATGCGGAAGCCGCTTCTGGTACTTTTTGTATTTACCATGCTGTTTTCCGGCGGCATGATCCCTACTTACTTGCTGATGAAGGATTTTCATCTTACCAACACCCTGCTGGTGCTGTTCCTGCCCGGCGCTGTCAGTGTGTACAATATGCTTTTGATCAAAAACTACTTTGAAAGCATTCCGGAAAGTCTGGAGGAATCCGCCAGGATCGACGGGGCTAATAACTTTGTGGTGCTGGTGCGGATCCTGCTCCCAGTGGCGCTGCCTGTGTTCGCCACAGTGGCGCTGTTCTCCGCAGTGGGATTTTGGAACGATTATCTGAACCCCGCCATTTACAATACGCAGACCGCCGTGAAAACGCTGCCCCTGTACCTGAAGGATGTGTTGGCAAATATTGCCGATGATCCCACCCTCGCCAGTTCTTCTGACGATATGATGGCAAACCTGGTGCCGGATGGCGTGCGCGCGGCAACAATTCTGGCATCTACACTGCCAATTCTGGTGGTGTACCCCTTCCTCCAGAAATATTTTATCAAGGGCGTTATGATCGGCTCTGTAAAGGGCTAAATTCCAAGTCATAAAAATAAATAAGGGAGAACAAGACTATGACTTATACGCTGCATCGGGAAATTCCTGTAGAAGATGGTTATGATGTGGTGGTGGCAGGAGGTGGGCCGGCAGGCTCTGCCGCCGCTATCTGCGCAGCCCGTTTGGGCGCTCGCGTGCTTTTGATCGAAGCCCAGGGCTGCTTGGGCGGCATGGGTACCTCAGGTTTGGTGTGCGCCTATGACCCCATGGCGGACGGGGAGAAAATGCTGGTTGGCGGCTTTATGCGCGAACTGGTGGAGACCCTGTATGCCCGTGGGTTCACCGGCCCCCGTACTCCGCCGGAAAGTTGGCGGAAAAATTACATGTGCTGGACTAATTTCAGCCCGGAGGGGCTGAAGCTGGTTCTGGACGAGTTAGCTGTAGAGGCAGGGGTAGAGGTTCGCTTTTTCACAAAGGTGATCGATGCGGATGCCGACCCCAAAGCCGGTGTGATCCGGGGCGTTGTTACCAGCAGTGTGGAGGGTTATCGTTATATTCGGGCCAAAACCTTCATTGACTGTACCGGCGACGCCATTCTTGCCGGGCTTGCAGGCGCTCCTTACCGGCAGGCTGGCCGGGATACGGAGCGTATCATGCCTGCAACCTTGACCGCTCTGTTCTCAGGTGTGGATTGGTCCGAAAACACCATGAACACCCAGACCCCCGAGGCCGTTGAACTGATTGAAAAGGAATATGCAGCGGGGAATTTCGAGCAGTGTGACCGCCTGCTGGTAGGGCTTTCCTGCAGCGGAAGGACCTATGGCTATCTCAACGGCGGCCATATTTTCGACCTGGACGCCTGCAATGTGGAAAGCCTTACCAAGGGCATGATGCAGGGCCGCAGGATCGCCCGGCAGAATATGGAATTTTTCAGAAAGTATTCCAACAACTGTAAAGATTTGGAGCTGGTGTGCACCGCTTCCGTTATAGGTGTGCGGGAATCCCGGCGGATCGTGGGCGAATATGAGCTTACCTTTGACGACTTTATTACGCGCCGCCAGTTCCCGGATCAGATCGGTCTGTTTAATAAGTTTGCAGATGTGCATCCTTATTCCTGTGACAGGGAAGTCTATGAGGAGCACATGAAAGAAAAAATTCACAGCGGGCGTTTGAACCCCGGAGAGTGCTTCGGCATTCCTTACGGGATCCTGGTGCCGAAAGGGTGGAAAAACTTCTGGGTGGCCGGGCGCTGCAATTCCTCCGATGTGATGGTTCACGGCGTGATCCGCGTCATGCCTTCCTCTGCCATGATGGGGCAGGCAGCGGGTACGGCTGCTGTGCAGTCCGTTCGTACCGGACAGTCTGCCTGTGGGCTCAACACCTTACAGCTTGTTGAGACATTGCGGGAAAACGGCGCCAATCTGCCTCAGAAGGAATTAAGCGAAACCATGACGCTTCACTGAGAAAACATTGCGGAAAAAAGACGGGGGCATCTGGAATATTTTCTGCTCGGAGGTATGAGATCGGCAGAGGAGAGGTGGGAAAAGTTTGAAAAATAAATTTTTCAAACCAGGTTTTGCGGCTTTTGCCGCTCCAAAAGCGGCAATTTTCCTTCGGAAAACCAACCGCAATTCCCAAGGAAAGGATGCGTTTTGCAGGCCTTGCCTGCAAAAGCTATGGTCATAATTATGAGTGAATATCGTCTTTTGATCGTAGACGACGAACAGGTGACCCGAAATGGCCTGACGCATCTGTTTGACTGGTCAAAGCTGAATGTAGAGGTAGTGGGAGAGGCAGACGACGGTATGACCGCGCTGCCGCTTCTGGATGAGCTGCGCCCCGATATTCTTTTTACAGACGTCAAAATGGTCCGCATGGACGGGATCGAGCTGGCAAGACAGGCCAAGGAAAAGTACCCCGACTTGAAAATCGTATTTCTCAGCGGCTACAGCGAAGTGGAGTATGTGCGTTCGGCGCTGAAGGTCGGGGCGGTTGACTATATTTTAAAGCCGGTAGACTATGCCGAGGTAGAACAGTGCTTTCAGAAAATCATCAAGCAGATCGAATCTGAGCGCTGTACCCAGGCGGCTATCAGGAAAATGGAGAAAATAGAGGATCGTCTCAGTGTGGAGCTGTTCACCATGAACGAGCACTTTCTTCTGTCCCTACTGATGGGGCAGGTTCCTACCGGAGAAAGGCTTCAAGTCTATTTGGAAGGATTTGATCTGGACCCGGAGGAGCCATTTTCCACGGCTGTGGTTGTTTTGGAGCCGGATGAGGGAGAAGTGGCGGCCTGTATGGGATTTCAGGGCAACTGGCCTTTGCTCAGCGTGGCCCTGAGGAACATTGCCAACGAAATACTGGGAGAAAGCTTTAAAGGCATGGCGGTAGACGATCCTTTTGTTCAAAATCGACTGGCCCTTGTTATTTTTCTCTGTGGAACCGGGGATCTCACTGAGTCCATTTCCGAAATGTGCGGAAAACTGAAATCTTTGGTGAAGAAGTATCTTTATCTCAGCGTTTCTCTGGGGATCGGCAGACCAAGCCCTTCTCTGCACAGCCTGAAAGAGTCCTATGATTCTGCCTCAGAAGCGTTAAAGCACAGGCTGTATCTTGGTGGCGAGCGTGTGATTCCTCACGATTTTACCCCCTCTGCCGATGGGAATGATCTTGAAAAAGGCGATTCCTCCCGAAGCCTTCAGCTGCTTTTGACGGAAGATGAAGTGGCTTTGGAAAAGTGGGTGGACGAGCTGCTTTCCAATCTGAAAAAGCTTCGCTCTACCGACATCACCTTTTATCGAAGCCAGGTAAGCCGCTATGTGTTTGAAGCCCACCGCGTGCTGTTTGAACAGCTGGGGGAAGGGGAGAACGGCGATCTTTCCCAGCAGTCTATTTTGGATCAACTGTTTCATGCGGCGACTTTGGAGCAGATGTGTCAGCTGCTTTTACAGTATTGCAAAAGCATTCAAAAGCTGATCGGCTTAAAAAACTCTCCCAAAACCGCAGGGGTGATCCGGCAGGTTCAAAAAGTGATCCAGGAGCGGTACAGCGAAGAACTGACGGTAAATGAACTGGCTGCTACAGTCTATTTGACGCCCACTTACCTCTGCCTGTTGTTTCGCCAGGTTACGGGAATGACTATCAATCATTATCAGACCGTGGTGCGTATGGAAAAGGCGAAGGAGCTTTTGCAGGATCCCTCCAAAAAACTTTATGATATCAGTTATGAAGTGGGGTATATGAATCCCAGTTATTTCTCTCGTCAATTCAAGAAATATACAGGCTGCCTGCCTTCGGAATACCGAAGCAAAATGGCGGAATAGGAATACAGGAAAGACGGCATGGGGGGGAAATCTCATGCCGTTTTTTGAATTCCGTGAAGTACAGGCTTACTGCCTGAAATCACTTGAAAAACAAAGGACGGTATGTTATACTCAATAATTATGTTGAGGGAATCCGAAATGGGAAAAGAATAACGGAACAGCGGGGAAACAGAATATGGAAACTTTTAGAAAGGCTGTAGCGGCAGGTGTTTCGATCAGTATTGGGGCAACGGTATATTTATCGTGCGAAAGCAAGCTGGCAGGCGCATTGCTTTTTACCATCGGCCTGTTTGTGATCTGCGCCTTTGGCCTGAATCTTTTTACGGGGAAGATCGGCTATGTGCTGGAAAATAAAAATCATCCCAACTGCTTTGTGATTTGGCTGGGGAATTTTACCGGCTGCGCCCTTTCTTCCGGACTGATCCGTCTGGCGAGGCCAAGCTTGTATGATACCGCTTCCGGTCTTGTGCAGGCAAAGCTTTCCTTAGGCTGGCCATCTGTTTTGATCCTGGGCTTTTTCTGCGGGATCCTGATGTACCTGGCGGTGGAAAATTACCGAAGCAATTCCAATGACTTCGGGAAGATCACGGGACTGTTCCTGTGCGTTTCCGTTTTTATTCTTTGTGGATTTGAACACAGCATTGCGGATATGTGCTATTGTGTGTTCGGAATTTCCTCCTGGAAAGAACTGCCGGAAATTCTTTTGTTTTTAGTGACAGTCTCTCTGGCAAACAGCGTGGGGTCGCTGGCAGTGAGATTTTTGACGAGGGACAGAACAGAAAACCGTACGAAATAGATTTTCTGGAAAGAAGGAAGAACGTATGGCAAGGGAAAGATATCTGATCAACGCCGGGGAAGACACCATTCACGCAAATGAAATCAGAGCGGAAACACCGGCGGATAAGCGAAAAAACTGGTGGTATTATCACAAGGGGCATTTGGCAATCGGGCTGGTGGCTTTTGCCGTGCTTTTCAGCATTTTCTATTCCATCTTTTCCAAGGTGCAGCCGGATTACACGGTTGGGCTGATTACTTCCTACACCATGCCTGAGTCTGGGCGGAAGGAATTGGAGCGCTGTTTGACCGAATATGCGGATGATCGCAATGGAGACGGAAAAGTGGTAGTGGCTGTAACAGCCTATGTTTTTTCCAGCGACATGCCCAATTCGCCGGACGCTTTACAGCAGCAGCAAGCGGCTATTGCCCGGTTTGCCGGGGATATCCTTGCCAATGAAAGTATGATTTTTCTTCACAATGAAGAAGCCTTTGATTTTATGATTGAGGATTTCAGCGGTTTTTACCTTTATAATGATGGTACTCCCATGCCTGATACCGCCACAGACTATGAAAATGCCATGCTCCCCTGGAAGGAGATAGAGGCGTTTTCCACCTTTACTCCTCAGACGGAGGAGTCAGATACCTTTAATGGCGAGATGCTGACGCAGCTTTATGAAGATTTGCGGGTTTCTGTGCGG
>CAMVYG010000151.1 GCA_947171615.1 uncultured Clostridia bacterium | reverse complement strand
TTCTTATTCTCAATGACTTATCATAACTTATTTGAAAGCGCGGCGCAAGGGGAAAATGCGCATTTCGTCAAAACAACAAAAAATCGCCTTCCACTCCAAAAGAGATAGGCGATTTTGCGGCGGGATAAAAAGGCAAAACATCGGAACGCTTTTTACGGCGATCTTCTCTTTTGCCCTTTTCCCAAAAATGATGTTTTCGCAGCGGTCTGCCGTCAATTATCCATCAATAACGAACAATTCTCTTTTCTCCGCAGGCTCTTCTATTACCACGCGGAAAGAACAGCTTTGCAGGTCGGCCTCCAGCCGGGCCTCCTGGCCAGCATAACGCCAACAAAAGAAAAGTTTACTTCCTTCCGCTTTTGCCAGAATTTCCGCTTCCGGATGAAAAGCCTTGCATCCCGCTCTCAGCCGTAAGAGCTGAAGTTGTTTTTGTACCACTGGCATCTGAAGCCGTTTTTCAACCTCCCATTCTGATAGATTGGTACGATTAATTTCCTTGTGTCCGCCGGTTCCGGCACGTTCCATCGCCGCGTAGTCGTTTTTCCCCGCGAAAAGATCCAAGTACCAAACCTGCGGCTTACCCGGCATAAATAACTGGATCGCCCTGGCCAGCACCAGTTTTTTATCATCTTCTCCCAGGGCGCTGTAATAAGTGGCATTCACTTGATAATACACGTTTTTTGCCCCATGGAGATCCTTTACAAAGCCGCCACGCATCACCAGCTTTTGAATCAACGCCTGAATCCGCTCTTCCGGCAAAAGACCCTGTAGATCCAGAAGTGGAATTCCATCATGACAGCCCAGCATATTTACAGTACGCATTTCGCTTTCGATCACTTCATTGGCCCACTGCACCAGCATTTCGGCGGAGCCTTCCTCAAAGGCATCCAAAATCAGCCCCGGCAGAAAAAAATCATACACCAGATAGCCCTTCTGCGCAATCGCGCGGTAAATCCCCTCCTCATAACTCGCGTGAATCTCCGGCAATAGAGTGATTCCATATGGCTCCGCCATCTCTGTAATCTGCTGCAAAAGCTCCCAAGTGCCGGGAACATTCAAAAAATTCCTGGCTCCCACCTCCTTGGGTGCGTAGGCAAAAGCATCCAGACGAACAATATCAGCGCCATAAGAAGCCAGTGTCTCCAGAGTTTGCCTATAAAATTTCTGCACCTGAAGAGACTTTATGTTTAAATCCATTTGTCCCAGGTAATGCTTCTTTCCTGCTTCATCCACATCGATCTGCTGATAAAAGGTATTCCAATAAGGTTTCTTTGTGCCATCGGAAAATTCCACCAGTAAAAGCGGCAGACCGGGCTTACGAAAAAACATATTCCCGATCAGCTTCGCGTCCGGCTGAAGGTATCCCTCTTCCGTCATGGTTCCGTGCCCCTGCCAAAATCTGTTCCAGTCAATGAAAAAATCCCTGTACTGTGAACGCTCTCCATTTTTCAGCAGATCCTGAAACTGCGGTGATTGCACAGAAAGATGATTTAGAATAAAATCCAGTTTTAAACTGATCCCCATGGTGCGCAGCGCTTCTAAATCCTTTTCTTCGGCGATTTCTCCGTTTATACCGTAATCAATGATGGAAAAGCCACGATCCAAATCGGAATGGAACAGACTGGGCAAAATGTAGAAGGAGGAAAAGGCATCATGCACTTCAGAGCGCCGCAGAAAATTCACCGCGCCGCCGAGTGATGCGCCCAGACTGTCCGGATAAGCATTCAACATTGGTCCCCAATTCACAGTATTTCCCATGGAAGCACCTCATTTGCTCAAATTCATCTGATCCATAAACTGCTCATAGCTCAGCGTTTCGCAAGATTTGGAAACAATAAGCTTCGCAGAGTCTGCCCTGGCTTCCAGCTTTTTTTGCTCCAACTCCAGTACCATAGTGATAAAAGGGGTATCGGCATTGGCGTCCCGACCCCGGGAAAGCCTGTATTTTCTGGTTTCCTCCGGTGTGCTGCTCAATAATACCGGAATGTCTACCCCTTGGAATTTTCCGCTGTTCCCATGAGTCCATTCTAAAAAAATCACAGAAGTATCACTGAAATCCTTTTCCTCATACCACAGGGATGTATCATCCCGGCCCAAACGGCGCAGCCAAATCCTGTCTGCACCATTCTGGAAGGCGTTCAGAACCGATTCCAGCAGCCCATAGTCCTGTTCCCGTTCGGTTCCAAGATATGAGAACAGCTCTTTTCTCCCCGCCGCCTGATAACTTTCCAGAAAGGGAAACCGTTCCGTCTGTTTAGGATCGGCATCCAGCCCTTCCTCTTGCAGCTTCTTCAAAAACGCTGCTATTTCGGGAGAATAGACCCCTTCTTTCAGCATACCCTGTATTCCCGCCGCACGAAAAATCCGCAGACGTTCCGCATCGTTCTGCTCTGGTATCCGCCGGGGGTAATTGTCCCCTGACAAGGTATATGACTTTACACCGATTTGCCCAAAATAATAAGCAAGTAAAGAAGCTACGCAGGTTTTTCCCACACCGCTTCCTCCACTGACTGAGATAACTGCCCTCTGACGTTTTTTCATACCCAATACCTCTTTTATAAGAGGCAGTAACGCCCGAAAAACTACATTTGCCTTTTCCATTGACTGTGGCCCGATCCATAGTTTATCCCCTGGCATATCTCCCTGAGGAATATCCTCAGGCACCTTTGGGGGCTGCCAATTTTTTTCGGCTTTTTCAATAGCCTGTTTTACAGCAATACCCATATAAACACCTTCTCTTAATATCGTGTTCCTCCATAAACGCCTGCTCCTGTGAGTTAAGCGCGATCCTATTCCGGCTTTTGTATGGCTGTTCGCCGGCAGAAACTAAATTCTCCAGTGGACTTTTCCACCTTTTGAGATAAAGCCCGGGGCTTTCGCTCCCGGGCTTTATCCCTAATGCTGATATGGCGGCATCACACGTGAACTCAACTGTTTTTGCTCTGGAGCCATTCGTCCAGCTGATCCTGCTTGCATTTAATGATATCGTCAATTCCCGCATCATGCAGCGCCTGCTGGAATACCGGCAGCACCTCATCAATATCTACCGCACCGTTCATCAAAGGTGTATAATACTGCGCAATTACATTGGCACAGGCAGCTACCTGATCCGCTACAGGTTCCATGTTGCAGGTAAAGCCAAGGGCAATGGACTTGCTTGCCTTTCTGTTGCTCTCCGCCACCTGTTCATTGACATCAACAGATTGGTTATTCCATACGGGAATAATCGTACCGTTAGGAACCACATAACTCTTTTCACCGGTCCAACCGGAAGTAGCCCCGGTTTCTCCCTCCATGTAAGAGGCCACACCATTTTCATCCAGCTGATAAGTGAGTCCCTCCACGCCATAGGTAAACAGAGTGGATACCTCGGGATCGGTATACAGCAGATTCAGAACGCGCATAGCGGCCTCAGGATTCTTACAGAAGGGAGTAATGTGCCAAAGATAAGTAGTCACATTTCCAGTGGTAATATAACTGGAACTGATTTCAGTGCCAACCACTTCACCGCCATAGGTCTGGGCCACATTTGCTTCATGCAGGAATTCCGCCGCACTCCAATTGTACCCAGTGGTACCGGACACAAGGCCTGTCTGCATACTTTGCAGTGTTGCGCTGGAATTGCTCATGGGATCAGGAGAAATAATTCCGTTCTGCTGCCAGATCTTCACATTCTCCATAATATTCAGGAAGTATTCCGATTCATAATAATTTTCCACAGTAGAGCTGTTTTCCGGATCGGTCAGAACACCCAGATAATTTTGATCTCCCAGGTAGTCGATGCCCTTTGGGATCCAATAGGGCTCTGTGGAACCGGGGATATAGTAGTGATCCGGGTTTGCTTTTTTCATAGCCAGCATAGCCGTTGTCAAAGAATCCAAATCTGTTACCGTGCTCCAGTCAATATTGGCAGCATCAGAATCTGCTTTCTGACAGAAATAAATATTGGGCGCCGTCCATGCCGTAATAGTAGGAATTCCATAAAGCTGACCGCCTACCCTGCCGCAATCCAGAATTTCCTCATTTTCATTGCTGAAAAGCGCCTTGGTTTCCTGTCCGTATTCCTCCAGCAGATCATCCAGAGGAGCTACCTGACCGTTAGTAACCAGATTTCCCAAAGGCTGGTACCAGAAAGAGGAAAAGAAATCCAGGGAGTCATCTCCGCCTGTCAACAACAGATTCAGTTGCTCCTGCATACTGCCAAAGGTAACCCAAAGCGGTTCAATTTCCGCATGGGCTTTTTCGCGAAGAATCACATTGATCGCCTCAATGACCTCTTTCTCTTTAGAACGCGGATCACCATTCATGCTGTTCATGTTGAAACGCAGCACCGGATAATCTTCGTTTTCAACGGACACGTTGCTGCTTTCCGGAGTGCTGCTCTCAGGCGTGCTTTCCGGAGTGCCGGAGCTTGTATCGGGCTTATTGCCGCTACATCCTGCACAAACCAGAATCAGAGCCAGCACCATCAGTATTGCAAGTACTTTTTTCATAGCTTTGTTTCCTCCTGTTGCTTTTGTAATATTTCAATGATACAAAGTTTGCATCATCAAAGCCCTTTTCATTCCCTCTGCGGTAAACTTGCAAAGATACTTGGTTCCGCCTTTTATCATCCCTTTACGGAACCAAGGGTAATTCCTTTCACAAAAGATTTTTGAAAAAACGGGTAAATCAGAAGCACTGGGATTACCGCTATTACCGCCAGAGCCATCCGAATTCCGATGGTTGGCACCTGGCTTGCGTCCACATTCATTCCCCTGGCCACCTGCTGCTGCATTACAGTGGCGCCGTCCATCACCCGTTTCAGGTAATTTTGAATCCCGTGCAGATCAATTCGCTGTTGTACATAATAAATACCGTTTGTCCAGTTATTCCAGTAGGCAATAAAGGTCATTAACGCCAGCGTTCCCAATATCGGTTTGCTCAGAGGCAACACCACGGACCACAGGCATCGAAATTCGCTGGCTCCATCAATTTTGGCCGCTTCCAGAATTTCATCCGAAATATTGGAATTGATATAGGTCCTCATCATGATAATATGGAAAGCGTTCATCAGGAGCCCTGGAACGATCATACCTGCCAAAGTATCCTTCAAATGAAACAGCTGTGTGTAAATAAGATATGTTGGAACCAGTCCGCCATTAAACAACATGGTGATAAACAGAATAATGGAAACCACCTGTCTTCCCGGCAAATCTCTGCGGGACAATGGATAAGCAAACAGCGTTGTCAGGATAATATTGGAGCTGACTCCGATCACCGCAATGATCACACTCATCAGATAAGCGTGCAGCACCCCATCCTTTGAGGACCACAAAAAGCGATAGGCATCAAAGGAAAACTCCTGGGGGATCAGCGAATAGCCATGCAGCAGCAGTTCCTTTTCCGAGGTCAACGAACTGACAATAAGCAGCCAGAAAGGTACAATACAGGCAACGATCAACAAGCCGACAAAGAAGTAGGCCGCTGCACTGAAGGCTTTATTTTTTACGATCATATTTCATACCCCCTTTCTAAATAAGCGCACTTTCTTTA
>CAMVYG010000150.1 GCA_947171615.1 uncultured Clostridia bacterium | reverse complement strand
TTGTAGAATACAGTCGCCTGAATTAAATTTTTTTAAAATTTCTTTTTCAGATTTTATTTTTCTAAAATCAAAAGCTTTCAAATACTGTAGTCGCTTGCTGCCCTCCGGCCATTCGGACTTCTGCCAAAGCGAAAACCCGGTAAATAACTTCTCATTACAAATACTTCTTAAAGCCTTTGACCTCTTCAAAGCCCAGAGCCTCATAGAATTTATGGGCTCCTGTGCGCTGCAGGCCGGAAACCAGAATTTCATAGTGGCAGTCCATTGCCCTGCCCCAGTTCTCAATTTCCTGAAACATGGCTCTTCCTACACCCTTCCCCTGATATTCCCGCAGAACCGCCACATTTTCAATAAGCAGAATCGGGCGGCAGTCCCCGCAGATATCTTCAAATACCACACCCAGCAAGCTGCCGCAAAGAGTTCCTGTTTCCGGATCTTCCGCCACCAGCAGATACTTCTGAGGGTCGTTTTTGATTCTCTCGATCTGCTGTGCAGCCTTTTCCCGATCGCACGGGCTATCGCTGATCACCAGCATGACTCGATCCAGCCGCTCCAAATCTTCAGCAGCGGCCTTCCGCATATGCAGTTTCATAGGAAATGATCCTTTCTTCTCTTCCCTTTTATCTATTAGGTTCTCATAATGGATGCTTTGTGATGGTTCCGCCGTGGCGGGGATAATTCTTCGGCGTAAAGGCCTTCTTTTGGATAGAAATGATATTCCGCTCTCCGGCGGTGGGAAGGGAAAGAGAAAGGATCTCCCTGTCCGTACCGCCCAAAACATCCAGCGCATGTTCCGCTTGAGCCAGTTCCTCCCGGGCTCCCGGCCCCTTCATCGCCAGAAAAAAGCCCTTCATCTTCACAAGGGGCAGACAGTATTCGCTTAAAACGTTGAGGGGCGCCACAGCGCGGGCCGTCACAACATCATAGCTTTCCCGCATTTTGTGATCCAGACCTGCCTCCTCCGCCCGCTTGTGGATCCTCTGGGCTTCTATTCCCAGGGCGGAACAGACCTCTCCTAAAAACACCAGCCGCTTGTTGAGGCCGTCCAGCAGGGTAAGCTCCAGGTCGGGCCGCAAAATCTTCAGGGGAATTCCGGGAAAACCCGCCCCGGTGCCCACATCCAGCAGCTTTGCCCCCTGCTTTAGTTTGCAGTGGGAAAGCAGGGTGAGGCTATCCAGAAAATGCTTTTCCACCACCTCATGAGGACCGGTAATGGCGGTGAGATTAATCTTTTCATTCCAGGAAAGCAGCAACTCCAGGTAGGTTTGAAACTGCTCTGCCTGCTGGGGCGTGACCTTTACGCCCAGCGCCTTGGCCCCGGAGATCAACTCCGCTTTGCAGTCTGTCATAACGATGCCTCCTCTTTTTCTTCCGCTCCGTGTGCCGCAAGCCAGATCAGCAGCACGGAAATGTCCGCGGGGCTTACCCCGGAGATCCGCCCGGCCTGCCCTACATTTTCCGGCCGAACCTTGTTGAGCTTTTCTATGGCTTCCAGTCGCAGGCCGGTGATCTTCTGATAGTCGATCCCGGCGGGCAGAAGCTTTTTCTCCACCCGGCGCATTTCTTCAATATCCGCGGTCTGCCGCCGGATATATCCCTCATACTTTAAGGCAATTTCCACACTTTCCAGCACCGCCTCAGGAAGCTGTGGCCGGTCCTTATCGATTTCCGTCAAATCCTCATAGGTGATCTGCGGGCGGCGAAGGAGATCGCAAAGCTTTATACCTGTGGTCACAGGAGATGTTCCACGTGAAACAAGAATCTGGTTCAGCGTTTCGGAAGGCGAAAAGACGGTAGAAAGCGTCCGCTTCCACTCCCCTTGCTTCTGCTCCTGTTTCTTTAAAAACTTCTCCCAGCGGATATCGGAGATCAGGCCCAGCTCCCGCCCCAGGGGAGTCAGCCTTTCATCGGCATTGTCCTGCCGCAGCACCAGCCGGTACTCCGAGCGGGAGGTCATCATGCGGTAAGGGTCGTTTACCCCTTTTGTGATCAAATCGTCGATCAAGGTGCCGATGTAGGAGCTGGCCCGGTCCAGCACGAACCGTTTCTTACCCTGAATTTTTCTGGCGGCATTGATTCCCGCCACCAGACCCTGGGCGGCGGCCTCCTCATAACCGGAGCTGCCGTTAAACTGCCCTGCTCCGTACAGCCCCGGCAGCTCCCGGAATTCCAGAGAAGCGTCCAGCTGTAAGGGATCGCAGCAATCGTATTCGATAGCATAGGCGCTGCGCATGATTTGAGCATGCTCCAGTCCCTTGATGGTATGATAAAAGGCGATCTGCACATCCTCCGGCAGAGAAGAGCTCATACCCTGCAAATACATTTCCTCCGTATGCAGGCCACAGGGCTCAATAAAGAGCTGGTGCCGGGGCTTATCCGGAAAGCGAACCACCTTGTCTTCAATGCTGGGGCAGTACCTGGGCCCCACCCCGGAGATCTGCCCGGAATACAGGGGAGAACGGTGAATATTTTCCAAAATGGTTTCTTTGGTTTTGTCATTAGTCCAGCTTACATGGCAGACTGTTTTATTTTCTATAGGGGTCTCCGTGTCATAAGAGAAGGGCACTGTGGGCTCGTCCCCCTCCTGCACCTCCAATTCTGAAAAGTCAATGGAGGAACGGAGCACTCTGGCGGGAGTACCCGTTTTAAACCGACGCAGAGAAATTCCCAGCTTATGAAGGGAATCCGGCAGAAAGGCCGCGGGGAACATCCCGTCCGGCCCGCTTTCATAGGAAACGTCGCCCACAAAGATCTTACCGCCTAAAAATGTACCGGTGGCAAGGATCACCGCCTTTGCGGTAAATACCGCGCCAAGCCGGGTAGTCAGCTTCCACAGGCCTTCCACCGTTTCCAGGGAAACCACCTCAGCCTGGCGAAGCTCCAGATTTTCACAGGTTTCCAGGCAATGCTTCATGGTTTGAGAATACAAGTTCCGGTCAATTTGCACCCGCAGGGAATGAACCGCAGGGCCTTTTCCTAAATTCAGCATTCTGCTCTGTAGGGTGCAGGCGTCTGCCGCCCGACCCATCTCGCCGCCCAGAGCGTCGATCTCCCGGACAAGATGACCCTTTGCCGTGCCGCCGATGCTGGGGTTGCAGGGGCAGTTCCCCACTGCGTCCAGATTGATGGTAAAAACCGCCGTTTTGCAGCCCAGCCGGGCAGAGGCCAATCCCGCCTCTATTCCGGCGTGTCCTGCCCCGATCACCGCCACATCGATTTTTCCCGCGTCATATGGAGTCATTGCTTTTCCTCCCTTCTGTGATTTTCTTTAAAACTCTCCGTAGGCTTCCAACCATTTTGCTACACTGTCCTCCTCATTACTGCCGATCACTCCGGTAGAAACAGCCTTCAATTGATCTGAAGCATTGGAAACCGCATAAGCTTCGTCGGCAATCCGAAACATATCCAGGTCATTTTCCCCATCGCCAAACACTACCAGTTTATTCGCACCCAGCAATTCCTTTAACTGCAAAACAGCTGCTGCCTTGGATGCGTTTTGGGGGATCAATTCAAAAAAGGTGTTGCCGCTGTAAATCTCCGAATAAAAAAAGCAGTGAAATCTTTCCCGATACCGCTCATACAGCGGGCGCATTTTTTCTGTTTCATCAATACAGGTAAAATAGAAAATTTCCCCCTCCAAAAGCTGTTCCGGACAGGAAACCGGGCGATCCCGCTCATCGCCCCGGCGGGCGGCTAAAAATTCCCCGGCCTGAGGGCTCATTTTATCTTTCAGGTAAGAAAAATGCTCTTTCCCATCATAGGCATACACAATGGGGGAAACTCCGCACTGTAAAAGCGTCCCTGTCAATTCAGCGGCATCTTCTTTGGAAAAGAAGTGGGAAAGCAAAATCTCATGAGTCACATTATCCCGTACCAGCACGCCGTTATAGGTGATCAGTGGAATATGAGAAGTCAGCCCCGCCGCCGCTTTTGACGCAGTGGCAATGGAACGGGCCGTGGCATAGGAAAACAGCATTCCTTTTTCCGTCAGCTCATTAATAACATGATTTGTATAATCGGAGGTCCTGGCATTACCTCGCAGCAGCGTACCGTCCAGATCGGAAACATACAGGGTTTTCACAGGATATTTATGACCATAGCTTTTGCGGGCAATTTTGCCCGCAAAATGCATCCTTTCCTTGGGAATTGCGACTGGTTTCCCGCAGGGAAATTGCCGCTTTTTAAGCGGCAAAAGCCGCAAAACCGGGTTTGAAAAATTTATTTTTCAAACTTCCTCCTTTGATCGATCCGCCCTCAGTCAGAGGGCCGCACATATCATCTCCGCCCTATTTTCCTACACAAAACTCTTCAAACACCCGGTCAATAATCTCATCGGAAACATTTTCGCCTGTCAGAGAATACAGGGCGGAAAGGGCATCTTCAATACAGACCGTGGCGGCGTCCAGAGTAAGGCCACCCCGCAACGCCTGTAGGGCCTCTTTCACAGCCTCCATTCCCCGAAGCACATCGTTTCTCTGACGTTCTGTGAAAAGCGCCCCGTCGGAAGGAACAAAGTCCTTTGTCCCCAAAAGCTCAGAAACCTCCTGCTCCAGCTTTTCCAAGCCTTCTCCGGACAAAGCGGAAAACGAAAGCATGTGGGCAAAAGTTTTTTCCAGGCCACCGCTGTCTATCACTTCCGGAAGATCAGATTTATTCAGTAAAAGAATGGTTCGTTCTGGATTTAATTCTTTCATCCAGGAAAGCTCCTCTTCGGAAAGCTCCTGTGAAGCATCCAATACTGCCAAAACCAACTGGGCGGCTTTCAGCCGCTCTCTGGCCGCCTTTATTCCAATGGATTCCACAGGGTCGTCTGTCTGCCGCAGGCCTGCGGTATCTGCCAGACGCAGGGGGATTCCCCCCAACTGTACGGTTTCCTCTACAATATCCCGGGTAGTTCCGGCATATTCCGTTACAATGGAACGCTGCTGTCCGGAAAGCAGATTCATTAAAGTCGATTTCCCGGCATTGGGCCGCCCGGCAATTACCGTATCCACCCCTTCCCGGAAGATCTTTCCCCGATCAAAGGTAGCGTCCAAAGCGGAAAGCTCCCCTTCGATCCTTTCAAGCTCCTGTAGAAGACTGGTTTCCTCCAGAGCGGGAACATCCTCCTCCGGAAAATCTGCCCAGGCCGCCAAATGGGCGGCAAGCTCTGTCAAAGCGTCCCGCGTGGCGGCAACCCGGCGGGAAAGAGCTCCGCTGCTTCCTGCCTCAGCGGCCCGGGCCGCCTGCTCTCCACTTGCCCCGATCAATCCCATCACTGCCTCTGCCTGGGCAAGATCCAGCTTTCCATGAAGAAATGCGCGACGGGTAAATTCCCCCGGCCCGGCAGGAACAGCGCCGGCATTGAAAACCTCACGAAGCAGCCGCCTGGTAACATACAGGCCACCATGGCAGGAAAGCTCCACCACATCTTCTCCCGTATAACTTTTAGGTGCGGAAAATACCAGGGCCACCACATCGTCCAGCTTTTCGCCGGAAGGAAGGTAAACTCCGCCCAACTGTGCGGTATACCCTGCCATATCAGAAATTTTCCTTCCGCTTTTTCCCCGAAATACCCGGTCTGCAATTTCTCTGGCCTCTGCTCCTGAGATCCGCACAATGCCGATCCCGCCCGGAGCCGCCCCGGTAGAAATTGCCGCAATCGTTTTTTCCCC